>JAUVOS010000028.1 GCA_030599055.1 Lutibacter sp. | reverse complement strand
TATCACAAGCGGTTATCGAAAGCTTTTCTTGTAAAATAATTTCACCTGTATCAATTTTATCATCGATAAAAAAAGTGGTAACTCCAGTTTCTTTTTCTCCATTAATTAGTACCCAATTTATCGGTGCGGCTCCACGATAAGCCGGTAGCAAAGAAGCGTGTAAGTTAAAAGTGCCCAGCTTTGGTAATTCCCAAACAACTTTTGGTAACATTCTAAATGCCACTACGATAAACAAATCGGCTTTTAGCTGTTTTAAATCCGCAATAAATTGATTATCCTTCAAGTTTTTTGGTTGCAAAATGGGTATGTTTTTTTTATTTGCATATTCTTTTACGGCAGATGCTCTTAACTTCTTACCACGTCCTGCTGGTTTGTCAGCTACAGTTATAACCTTTACAACATCATAATTTTCAGTAACTAACTGCTCTAAGACACCAACTGCAAAATCAGGAGTGCCCATAAAAACGATACGTAGTTTTTTACTATTCATGTTTAGGTGTTTAAGTGGTTAAATGGTTAAGTGGTTAATCGTTTAAGTGTTTAAGTGTTTAAGTGTTTAAGTGGTTAAGTGGTTAAGTACTAATGTTTAGTAACTTTCCTTGTTTCTTATTTCTTATCTTGTCTCATGTCTCTATTCTCTATTCTCTATTCTTTTTTCTTGTCTTGATAACATAGAACGCTGATGACGCAGATTTTACTGATTTTCGCTGTTTTGAGTTGTAATTTTTGCCTCTTGTTTCTTTTCTCTTTTCTCTTTTTTATTCATTACTCATATACTTATTCTGCGAATTTAACACAATTGCATTTGTGTCCAATAAAAAACGTAATTCTTTTAAAATAACATTACTATCTAATTCAAGTCTTCTTATTAGATCTTTTGAGGAATATGCTTCTTCTTTTAAAATCGCTAAAATAGAACTGCGTATGCTCTTAGCATTTGTTTTTTTATCTTTTTCCTTCCCTTTACATACATCACAAATACCACAATTCTTTGACTTACCTTCGCCAAAATACTGACTTAAAAGACGATTCCTACATATACTGTCATTTTCAATATACGACAACATACTCGTATATTTATTTTCTTTTATTCTTTTTCTCTGTTTGATATTTGCAACAATTCCACTTATCGTATATTTATCCTCTCGTGGTTTGAGAAATTGAATACTTGAGTTATTATTTCCGGATTGATATTGAATGATGCCATCTCTATTAATTTCATCTAAATGACTTTCTAAGCTCTTTTTAGATATTTTTAACTTAGTCGCTAAGTTATGTGTATTAATGATACAAATGGTATTAAAGATGCCGTCGTAGGTTCGCAAAGCCTCTTTTAAAATTTGTTCCTTCTTAGGATTGCGCCGATAATAAGCAAATAATTGTTCGTTATTTGCTGTAAACACCATCTCGGTTATCGACCTACCAAATGTATTTACTTTTAAGATCCCTTCCCTTTCTAATAATTCTAATCCATTATATGTCTTTAAAACAGGTAACCCATATTCTCGACAGAATCGGGAAAGTTCGAATGTGAAGGTTTCTTTAGGTAAAGCTCCATAAATAATATAGAAGTATTGATTTATATGTTGGTATAATTTCTTAATAAAATCAACATCAGGAATTGACTTCCCAAAAAAGGAAGCCGATTTATGTAAACTGCTTATGTCCTCAATAATAACAGCATAGGATTTTTTTCCATCTCTTCCTGCCCTACCCGCTTCTTGTATATAATTTTCAATACTAAAAGGAACACTCGTATGAACGACCATTCTTACGTTTGCCTTATCGATGCCCATTCCAAAAGCATTGGTAGCCACAATAACTTGAGCTTTTTCATCATACCACTTGTTTGCAGCGGCTTCTTTTGCTTCTTTTGACAAACCGGCGTGATAAAAAACAGATATTATCTCATTATTATTGAGGTATTCACTAGTTCGCTGGCAATTATTCCTACTTCCGGCATAAACAATAATGGGTTCATTAATTGACTTTACTATGTAACGTAAACTTTCTAGTTTATCAATTGAATCCATTACTTTTAGATGCAAATTCGTGCGTACTAGTGATTGCTTATACAAACTAGGTTTTTCTAATTCTAAATACTTAGAGATGTCTTCTAAAACCTTTTTTGTAGCAGTAGCTGTGAGCGCAATTATGTTTGTTTTTGGATGGAGTTCTCTTATACTATTTAAACTGAGATAGGAAGGTCTAAAATCATGTCCCCATTCCGAAATACAATGTGCTTCATCAATTGCAAATAAACTAACGGGTAATTGTTTAATTTTTTCTTGAATAAATGTACTTTGCAAACGTTCAGGTGAAAGATATAAAAAACGTATTCCACCAAATAATAAGTTATCAAAAACTCTTATTATTTCGTCTTGAGGAACAAAACCCGTAAGTGCAACTGCTTTAATTCCTTTTTTTTGAAGGTTTTCAACCTGATCTTTCATCAGTGCAATAAGTGGTGAAACTACAATACAAACTCCCGTTTCCTCCATTAATGTTGGTACTTGAAAACAAACAGATTTTCCGGATCCTGTAGGTAATAAAGCAATTACATCTTTTTTGTTTACCACATCATCAATGATAGCTTCCTGAGGTTTACGAAATTTTGTAAAACCCCAGTACTTTTCAAGTATTTTTGATGCAGGTATCATGAATTATTCTTTGTTTTTTTTTGAGGTTAAATATAACTTGTACATAAAGTAGTATTCATGTGCGAAACCTGAAGACTTGTACAATTACAAAACAAACTTTGTCAAAGTTTATAACTTTGATAAAGTTGTATAGCATCTATTCTCAATTAATACTTTACTATTTTTTTAACAGCAACTCCTTCTTTGTTAGAAACTCTTACAAAATAAACACCTTTACTAACCGATGAGATATCAATAGAATAACTATCTGTAAACACATTATTACTAATTTGGCTAATGACTTTTCCATCCATATTAAAAATGCTAATTTCACTCTTTAGCAAACGATGTGTATCCACAATAAACTTCCCATAATTAGGATTTGGATATATTGAAAAATCAGATGTATTTGTAATTGGATTTTCATATTCATTTGTGCCTAGGGTAATTAAATTTTCTGTAAGAGGTGTATCAGAAAATGAAACGAGATGACTCGCAACAATTAAATGTGGATTAAAACCTTCATTACAGTTAGCACAAGTAGTACCCGATATACAATCGGGATTATTGGGATGACAATAATCTACATAGTCTTCGTCAAAAACATAATTCAATTGCATGGGGTTTGTCGTATCGACATTTCCTAAATCAAAATCGAACCATTGCGCAATAGAACCTGGACACCATCCTGCTCTATCGTAATACCAAGTTCCGTTCTGAGGACTGCACCCATCAGGGTTTGGATTACAATCAACCCAGTTATCTTGGCTAAAAGTACTCACATTATCTACCCAAACATTGTGAATGTCATGATGAAATTCCGCGGCATTACCCGTATTATTGCTTCCCCAACCATGACCAGTTGATACTAATTTAATTTTTGCTTCTTCAACATTTTCATCATATTCAATAGCAATTCCTTCACAAGGTTGCAAATCAGCTAAATCTCCAAAAGCATACGTGTTTAGCCATAAATCGGAAACCGTACTGTAATTGTAAGTCGGCGCTCCGGCTTGATAATCTAAATCAAGACTGTATAAGAATCCATTGCCACTTGTACCGAGTGTAAATCGTAATTTTATCTCTCCTTGTAGTATCGACATAAAATCAGTTAGGTCAATTTCGTGTTGACAAGCAACACCATAAGGAGTAATGTAACGAATTATTTCATGCCATTTTCCATCATGTCCTTGTGCGTGTACATGTGATACCCGATCCCACGGATCACAACCTCCTGTTGGACAATCGATAAAAAGTGTTGCGATAATCGAGTCATAAGCCCCTAAATAACTCGGTAATACTACACTTACTTCTTCAGAATAATAACTATTATTGAGTAATACGTCGGTTGCTGCATGAATAGTTTGGCTTACTGCTGTATCAACAATAGTAAAAGAAACATTTTCAACACCTATATCACCATAATTATTCGTCCCTTTTAATTCCACATTCTGAACACCATAACTTGTTGGTGTCCACCAAGCTGTGTAATGCGTATCGTCATGATTTGTAAAAGCAATTGGTAACCCGTTAATTTCAACTTCTATCGCATCAATTGAAAAAATATCGGGATGCGCTATCGAAGCAGTTATCGCAATGGGCATTGTTCCTAATTGCGGCATAAAAACAGCACTTGGTGTTGGATTGGTTAAAGTAATTTGAGGTAATATAGTAGCAGAATCAAATATCTCGAATGATGCATAAACATCTTCGGCGGCATTGTAAGTAGCGTCTCCTGCTTGACTCGCTTTTATTACAACTTCACCAACTGTACCGTCTAATGTTACCGTATTTCCGGAAATGGAAGCGGGTCCGGATTCTAAAGTATAAGAAACCGGTAATCCTGAACTTGTATATGCTTCTAAATCAAATGGATTGTCACCAATAACCTTATTTGGAATTACAGGAAAGTTTATTACTTGAAAATCTGACTCTAAGACACCATTAAAATTTGAAGTAGCACCTTGTAATGCGAAATTATGCAAGATACCATTTTCAGTACCTGTTTCCGTAAAAAGCGCTGTAATAAACGTATTATCAGCACCTGGAATCCCTTGATTAAACTTATAATATCCCACTAAACCGGACTCATTTCCTATTAACTCATCATTCATCATGTTTTGAATAGTCGTTTGCGTTAAACCCGTATTCCAAATTGATATTTCATCAATTCTTCCTTTAAAAACAAAATTATAACTAGGCGCAATGCCTTTACCAATACCAAAAGGCTTATCTGTAGCATTAAATGTACCGCTGGCAGCTGCAGAACCAATTGAATTGCCATCTATAAATAATTCTACGCTAGCACCATTATAAATCCAAGCAAAATGTTGCCAAACACCGGCTTGCGCACTTCCTGCAGGTGCAACTACCTGAAACATATTACTACCAATAAATAATCTACATTCAACCACGCCATTATTGAGCTGTATTATATTCATAGCGTCACCACTACCCAAGCCTCTAAACCCCATCATACCGCCACCATAAATCAATTGATCGGTATAAAACCATCCGGTCATTGATAATTGATTTGAACCACTGACTGCCTCGGCTATATTATCTATTGACACATAGTCGTCCATTCCATCAAAATGTAGGTATTGATTGGTTTGCGCATAAAAAGTAAAACTGATAAAAGTAATAACTAAAAAAGTAATGATTGATTTCATGATTTATATATTTAAATTTGAGTTAATGTTTTAATAACTTTAAGAATATATTCCGTACGATCTATAACCGTACCTGTTGGTACTTGTATCACGTTGTAGTTACAAGCTTTATAAGTGTTTAATAAATGATTATGAATTGCCAGAGCTTGTTCAAAACTCTCATATCTTTCATTGTCTTGTACATAAATATCTTCCCAAGGTGGCATTAAAAAAACAAAATCATACCTATTTTTTCTACTGACCTTTATATATCTCTCGGGATAATCCATACTTATGTAGTTTAAGTAACCATGTACATCAGGAATACCTCTATCAAAAAATACGATTTCCTTATCTATTTCACTAGCACGTTGAAATTGTCTTTCCCTACCTTTTAACAACATATCACTAAAGAGCAAGGGTTCCGTCAAAAAGAGCTGGTCGGTCCCATTTTTTTGAGCTTCAAGGGTAACTGCTCTTGATATTTCGTGCATACAGTGATAATCACGTTTTTCTAATTCATAGATAATGGTTGATTTTCCTGTACCGGGGGCTCCAGTAAGTACTATTTTTTTTTGCTGTTTTTGCATAGGGTCAAATTTATAAATTCGTTGACACTAACTGTAAATCCTTAAATTTATTTACTATAAATACAAGTTTGAGTCTTTAAAACCTAACAGGTCTCGAATACCTGTTAGGTCTGTTTATTGAGACCTGTTAGGTCTAGAATTATTCTAAAATATAATCTTCAATCAATTCTAGATTTATCTTTTTTAATTTATGCACAAATATAAAGTTTTCTTTATCATCAAAAAGGTTTATTACTTCGCTTCTTTTTAATAATGTTGGGCTCTTAGAAACTAAAGCTTGATATGAAGTATGTGGATAGGTTATATAATCATCTATTTTGTGATGATTAACATTTGTATTTACATAAACAATCAAATTTCTGAGATAGTTCTCATCCTTAATCTCAATTCTTTTTAAATGTTCTTGAAACAAACTTCCTCTCCTTTGGTATTTCTTGTTTATTGCCTTAGCATACGTGTTAAACATATTAGAAAAGGCTTGATGTAATTTTGTTTTTCCTTCAATTATGCGCTTAGGCAATTCCTCAATATCTTTAATTTTTAAGACAAAATGAAAATGATTGGACAACAAGCAATAGGAATAAATATCTGCTATTGGTAACAAATATTTCTTGGTTAATGCTAAAAAATACTGATAGTTTTGGTTTTCAATAAATAGATTTTCCGTGTTATTTGCTCTGTTATAGATATGGTAATACTTACTTGGTTCAAAGGGAATTGAATATTTTTTCATAGTCATTTTTTTAGACCTAACAGGTCTCGAAGACCTGTTAGGTCTGTTTTTTACGTAATATAATTTCTAAGACCAAATATAGCACTTCCTACACGAACCATAGAACTTCCTTCGTTTACGGCTATTTGGTAATCTGCACTCATACCCATGGATAGGGTTTCAAGTTTGAGGTTGCTTGTTTCTTGTTTTTCTTTTAATTCTTGATAAAAAAGATGCAACGCGTTAAACTCATCTTTTATCTGATTCTTATCATCAGTAAAGCTCGCCATTCCCATCAAACCAACTATTTTAATATTTTGTAAATCAGGTAATTCAGAACTCTCTATTAAAGTGTTTATTTCATTAATAGGCATTCCGAATTTTGTGTCCTCTTGCGCTATTCTTGCTTGTAATAAACAGCTGATTACACGCTGGTGTTTTTTGGCTTGTTTGTTTATTTCTTTTAGCAATTTTAGACTATCTACTCCATGAATTAGATGTACAAATGCAGCCATATATTTTACTTTATTTCTCTGTACGTGTCCAATCATGTGCCAATGAATATCTTTTGGAAGGGCATCGTGTTTACGAAGCATTTCTTGAATCTTATTCTCTCCAAAGTCTCTGTGTCCGGCATCATACGCCTCCATAATATCAGCATTTGATTTGGTTTTGGTTACGGCAACTAAAGTAACCTGATTGGGTAAACTTTCTTTTATATTATGTAGGTTTTGTTTGATGAACATAGTATCATTTTTTTTTATGTAGAGACGCGATTAATCGCGTCTCTACATGAAAAAATTAATCTAATTTATGAATAACCAAACCTGAACGTAATTTGGGTTCAAACCAGGTTACTTTTGGTGGCATGATGTTACCTGTGTCAGCAATATGCATGAGTTGTTTCATACTGACTGGGTTCAAAGCAAAGGCTACTTCCATTTCTCCGCTATCTACACGTTTTTGCAATTCACCTAGGCCGCGAATACCACCTACAAATTCAATGCGTGTACTGGTTCGTAAATCTTTAATATTTAGAATAGGTTCTAGAACAGTATTTGACAAGACACTTACATCTAAACTCTTTATTGGATCATTATCATCATAAGTACCTTCTTTTGCTGTTAAACCGTACCATTTACCAGCTACATACATTGAGAAGTCATGTAGTTTTGATGGTTTCACAATTTCTTTACTTTCGGAATTTACTATAAAGTTTTCTTTGACTTTTGCTACAAATTCAGACGCTGATAAACCATTTAAGTCTTTTACCACTCGATTGTAGTCAATTATTTGTAATTGATCATCAGGAAAATGAACTGCCATAAAATAGTTATAAGATTCATCACCTGTATGATTTGGATTTGCTGCAGTACGTTCGCGTCCTATTCCCGCGGCAGCGGCCGTTCTATGATGCCCATCAGCTACATAAGTATAAGGAACTTTATTTGTAAATAATTCTTGTAAAGTTTTGTTTGTCTCTGGATTTTCAATCACCCAAAAGTGATGTCCAAATCCATCTTCGGAAGTAAAATCGTATTCTGCCTTTTTATTGGTAATGATATCTGTTACAATGGCATCAATCTCCGGCACAGCTCTATATGTAAAGAAAACAGGTTCTATATTGGCATTTAAATGTCTTGTAAGCACTCTTCTGTCTTCTTCTTTATCTGGACGTGTTAATTCGTGTTTTTTGATAATTCCGTTATCATAATCTGCACAAGCGGCCGCGCCTACGATACCGTATTGTGTTTTTCCATTCATTGTTTGTGCATAAATATAGTAACGAGACTCGGTATCTAATTTTAAATATCCTTTCTTTTGGAAGTCTTTAAAATTAGCTACTGCTCGGTTATATACTTCATCGCTATGTGAATCGACCCCTGTATCAAAACATATTTCAGCACGTGTTATGTGTAATAAGGATTCGGGTTTTCCCTCAGCCATTGCTACTGCTTCTTCTGAATTCATTACATCATACGGTAAACAAGCAAGTGTTTTTGCTAATTCTTTTGGAGGTCTAAGTCCTTTAAAAGGTTTGATTATTGCCATGGTATATTGTTAGTTAAAAGTTAAAGGTTTAAAGTTTAAAGTCTTGAGAGAGACGTAGCTGACAACATATCCTCGCTGAGATGCCCAGATTGTTCGTCTTTACTCATTACTGAGACGCGCTAAATCGCGTTTTTACGGTTATTATTACTGAGTCGAGACGTTGTGTGCAACGTCTTTACTCACTACTGAGACGCGATAAATCGCGTCTTTACGATTACTACAACTCCTTAAAGATCGTAATAATCTGAGATGCTAATTCCGTACCGATACGGCTTTGTGCTTCTAATGTCGCTCCACCGATATGGGGTGTTAAGGATAAATTCGGATTCATCAATAACTGCACTTCTGGTTTTGGTTCTTTTTCATATACATCAAGTGCTGCTGCACTGAGTTTGTTTGTTTCTAATGCTTTTACTAAAGCTACTTCATTTACGACACCACCTCTTGCTGCATTTACCATAAAAGCACCTTTTTTCATGTTGTCAAATTCTTGATCAGAAATTACATATTCTTTTTGTGCCGGTACGTGTAAGCTCAAGAAGTCAGCTTGTTGTAAAACTTCTTCTTTAGAGATTAATTTGATATTGAAATCTACTTTTTGTCCATCAAAGAAATCTAAACTAACTACTTGTTCTTTAACAAAAAGGTCATAGGCAACTACTTTCATTCCCAATCCTAATCCTATTTTTGCAGTTTCTTGACCGATACGTCCAAAACCTATAATACCAAGAGTTTTTCCAAGTAATTCAGTTCCTTTTGCATAGGATTTTTTTAAACCTTTAAAATTACTTTCTCCTTCAAGAGGCATATTTCTATTCGAATCGTGTAAGAAACGTGCCATTCCAAAGAAATGAGCAAATACCAATTCAGCTACCGAATGAGATGAAGCTGCTGGTGTGTTAATGACATGTAATCCTTGTCCGCGTGCGTATTCTACATCAATATTATCCATACCAACTCCGCCTCTACCAATAATTTTTATGGAAGGACATGCGTCAATTAATTCAGCACGTACTTTGGTAGCACTTCTTACTAAAATTACATCAATACTATTTTCGTTGATGTATTTTTCAAGTTGGTCTTGTGGAACATTGTTTGTGATAACTTGACAACCTGCTGCTTCAAGAGCATCAACTCCTGCTTGCGCAATTCCGTCGTTTGCTAAAATTTTCATATATGATAGTTTATAAAGTTAAAAGTTTATAAAGTTGAATGCTTAAAGTTATAAAGCAAAAAGCTAGTCCGTACAATTATATGCTACAAACTTTATTACTTTAAAACCTTTCAACTTTAAAACTCGTTATTAATTATTTCCCAGTATGAGCGGCATTCCGTCTTTTCCACCTACAATAACTACTTTAGCATTAGGAGACTGAGATAACTGCAATGTTGCGTCTATTCCTTTATCCCTAAGTATTTTATCAGTTAAAGAGGCACTTAATATACGGTTAGCATCTGCTTTTCCTTTTGCTTCAATTCGTACTTTTTCAGCTTCTTTTTCGGCTTTTACCAAACGGAATTCATATTCTAAAGCTTCTTGCTCTTGTTTTAATTTTCTTTCAATCGCTGTTTTGATTGTTGGAGGAAGTGTTACATCGCGAACTAAAACCTTATTTATTTGCACATATTGGTCACTTAATATCTTTTGTATTTCATCTAATATTTCTATTTGAATGACACCTCTTTTTGAGGAATAAATTTCTTCTGGTGTATATCTACCTACAACCTCTCTTGTTGCAGATCGTAAGGCTGGTTTTACCAATCTTTCTAAATAACTTACTCCTTTTGTTTTGTGCAAAATCCCTAAGTTTTTTTCTTCTGGTTGAAACCAAATGGTCGCGTCGAGTTCAATGTCTAATCCATTTGAAGATAATACCTTCATTTTATCATAATATTCTTGTTGTCTTAACTCATATACCTGAACTTCGTTCCAAGGGGCAACAACATGAAATCCTTCACCTAATGGCGGTTTGTCAATTACAACTCCACCTCCAAAACGTTTCCACAATACACCAGCCTCACCGGCATCTATTGTAACAAAGGATTTTAAAAGTGAAACTATTACTACAATTCCTATAATTATTAGTAAAAAGGATGCTTTGGGGAGTTGAAACTCTGGTTGTCTTCTCGTATTCATGATTTGTGTTTTTTTAATTAATTATTTTTCTGTTTTAGGTCTTACACACAGTTTAGTGTGCAAAAGACTGTTGTTCATTAAAGTTTATTCAAATTACAAACAATTCTTAATTCTTAATTAAACAAGTCCTCTATATTTTCGAATAAACCATTCGACCGACAAAGATAAGATTATAAAACCTAATAACCAATGCCAATCGATTAAAGGTTTGCTTATTTTTTTACTTTTTTGAATACTTTGATAATTCTTATTTTTCACTAAATTTTGAAGCGCCGGATCTAGCATATCCGTATAGATTACTTCTCCACCTGATCTTTGGGCAATTCTTTCTAATTTATCAATATTTGCGGTACTAAATTGTTGTTCTACATTGTAATTCAATACTTTAAAGTTACCATATTGTTTTACTTCTTGATTTTCGACAATCGTTTTAAAACTATATTTTCCGGGTTTCAAATCTGCGAGTCCTATTTCATATTGATCACCATTTAAATAAAAAGGCATTTTTTTGGTTTTCTTTGTCTGTTTATCCGTGAGGTACAACCAAATAGTTGCCTTTTTGTCAATTTTGTAATTCTTATCGACAAAAGATGCTTTAATCAATTGTTGTTGGTTGCTAAAACATAGCTTTTTATAATCAAGTTGCAATTGTTGCGTTTCCTTAGTAGCTGCTGTGAACTGTATCAAAGCTCCCCAAAAGTTGTCAAATGCTTTATAACTTTGCTTTTCAATCTTATTTAACATTCTCCAACGCCAAAAACCCTCGCCAAATAAAACGACATTTTTTTGTTCTCCATCTGTGTATGTCGCCAAAAGGGGGTATTCTGTTGTTGTATTGCCAATTTTTTGATATAACAAACTTTGATAAGGCACATTGAATGTAAGCGTGCCAAAGCTATCTTTTAGCGGTGGCAACTGATCAAACCCAATATCTTTTATAACAAACTCAGGGAAAGTGGTATTAAAACTTGCCAAATAGTTCTCAGTCATCTTTGTCACATCTTTTGAAAAAGCTTGTTGTACATTGTTTAAAAATGCCCAATCCGTTTTTGTTCCGGTAATGATGACTGTATTTTTTTTACTGAAATATATGGTTTTGATAATACTCGTGAATGCGACGGTTGGTTGGTATAAAATTATCAATTGGTATTGTGATAAATCAATACTTTCTTTGGAAGCAATTTTGATAACTGCCTTTCGTTGTTTATTACTTTCTATGCTCTTTTTAATAGCTCCTAAATCCGGATGATTAAAACTACTTAAAATAAGAACATTGGTTTGCTGATCAACAACTTTAACAGAAAAATCTTTTCGATTATTTTGAATGTTTTTTTCATTTTCTAAAGAACTGATAACTGCGTGATAATAATGCTGTCCTACCTCTTTTGCAGGAAGCATTAATGAAATATTTTGAGATGAATTTTTGGATGAAAAATTGAGTTTTTTCGTAAATATATGTTGTTTTTTTACATATATAGATAGCTGAGCATCAACATTTTTAATTCCATTATATAAAGTAAAGATTTCAACCGGAAATTTATTGTCTAAAAACGCGTATTGATTTGCATTTAGCTGTGTTATCGCCAAATCTACATACTTTGTAGTATCGCCAATTACAATAGGATAAATCGGATTTTTAGATGCGTAATATTCATACGAATTCCCTGTCGTTTGATTGCCATCAGTCACAAACAAAATTGGTGTTTTGGATTCGTTATTTAGCACTTTAAGCTGTTGAAAAAGTTCGGTTGGATTTGTTTGAGGTTCCGAAAAGGACAGGCTATCTAATAACTGTGATTGCACGCCAAAGCTAAAGTACTTGACTGAAAACTTATCGTGTAGTTCTTTGTCCTTCTCAATTTTTTCTAAAACAACTTTTACTTGCTCTTTTCCATTTACAAAGCCTATTGAAGCTGAATTATCTACAGCGACTATCAATCGGGGTTTTTGGATACTTAGCTCCTGTTTTTCCCATTTGGGATTGATCAAGAGCATTAAAATGGCAACTACTGATAAAAAACGAAGTAAAATTAGCAAATAGGATGGCTTTTTTAGCTTCTTTTTAGGATAGACATATAGAAAAACGGCGACAAAAAAAGCGACAGCTAGGGCAAGTATAAAGTACAAGATACTTAAGTTCATTTAGTTGTCTCTTTTTTGAAAATTCTCTTTGTCTTTATCATTCATCCGTTTTACAATCAGATAAACCAAAGCAAGGACGATAAATACATAAAATAAAACGATAAGAACAGGCATACAAATAATAATTATTCTGTTTTCACAGCAGTTCCATAGGCTAACATTTCAGCAGCTCCTTGCATTACTTGAGAAGTAGTGAATCGTACATTTACAACGGCATCAGCACCCAATTTCTCAGCGTCCTCAAGCATTCTTTGAATAGCTTGTTCGCGTGCATCGGCTAGTAATTGCGTATATTCCGATATTTCACCACCGACAATGTTCTTTAATCCTGCAAAAATATCACGCCCTATATTACGTGCCCGTACTGTGCTTCCGCGTACGGTTCCTAGTGTTTTGATAATTTCTTTTCCTGCTATAGTGTCTGTTGTTACAAAAATCATACTATTCATTTTTAGTTATAGACTATTAGTCCGGTATTACTACTTATTGTTACACCTTAAATCTGTAAGTCTCTTTTTAACTGACACGTCCCGATAGCTATCGGGATACACTAATTGACACGAATTTTTCGCACTTAAATACGTGCTATACTATAGTGATATATACCTGATAATGATTACACTAATTAACCCGCATTATTTATGAATAATGCGGAGTTAAAAAGTTAAAAGTGTAAAGTTCATAAAGTTAGCCTTTGTCTTTAATTTTTTACATAGCCCAAATTTGGGTTATGATTTTTATTTATCGCTTGAGTGTAAACTTCTAACTTTTAACATTATAACTTTAAAACTAAGAAAAATTCATGAATTTTTCAGATTAAATCTCTGCGGATTTTAGGTTAGGTTACACATATTTTATGCATCAATAACCTAACATTAGGTCAACATGCCACCATCTACATTTAGGGTTTGTCCTGTGATATAACTGCTTTTTTCAGAAGCAAAGAACACACAAGCATCTGCGACATCATCCGGAGTTCCTCCTCGTCTTAAAGGAATCGCTTTACGCCAGCCTTTTACAGTTTCTTCATCTAACTTAGCTGTCATTTCAGTTTCAATAAATCCCGGTGCAATGGCATTACAACGGATGTTTCTAGAGCCTAATTCTAAAGCCACTGATTTTGTAAAACCTAATATCCCTGCTTTTGAAGCCGAATAATTTGCCTGGCCGGCATTTCCTTTAACGCCGACAACCGAACTCATATTGATAATGCTTCCGCTACGTTGTTTCATCATGTAGGGTATAACTCCTTTGGTGAGGTTAAAAACAGATTTTAGGTTGATATCCATTACCATATCCCATTGTTTTTCGTCCATTCGTAAAAGCAAACCATCACGGGTTATACCGGCATTGTTTACCAAAATATCAACGGTTCCAAAATCCTTTGCAACTTCAGAAATCGTTTCTTGACTTTTTTCATAAGAACTGGCATCTGATGCATAGCCTTTCGCTTTAACGCCCATCTCTAAAAGTTCTTTTTCAAGGTTTCTTAGGTTTTCGTCATCAAACAAATCGGTAAAAGCGATATCGGCTCCTTCCGCTGCAAATTTTAAAGCGATAACACGACCAATTCCTCGTGAAGCTCCGGTTATTAAAGCTGTTTTTCCGTTAAGTAATTTCATTTTATTAAATTTTAGTTCGTTAGGATATAAAATAAAACAAGCAAACTTAAATAATACTATTTTTGCTAAATATTTTGTAGGCTCGTTTCATAAAATTTGATTCGTTCTAAGAATAAAAATCAAAGATAAAAAAGTTTAGAAAACTCATCCGTTATTTTGGGAATATTTATAATATTATTTGTCGAAAAAAATATTTTTATTTAAACCATTACTTTACTATATATATATTATTATTCTGTTACATAGTTTTTTACAAGATATAATATGCAAGTCGTAATTTTTTTTGAAATATTTTTATTGTTGCTAAGTCTCCGTATTCCAAAGGATTAATTTTATCAACAATGATTTGTTAATTACTTATTTCAAATCCTTTATTTTGAAGGAATTCTTACACTACTTTTACACTCGTGTTTTACTCCCTAATATTTACTAAAACCAGAATAAATTAACCATTAAACACCAAAAAATTGGAAAATATAGTTGCTAACAAGGTCAAAAAAACCTACACATACGACGAGGTGTTATCAGCATCATTAGCCTATTTTGATAATGATGAATTGGCAGCCACTACTTGGATAAATAAATACGCAGTTCGCAATAATACTGGAGCTTATTTAGAAAAATCTCCCAAAGACATGCACCTACGTATGGCAACTCAATTTGCTAGAATTGAAGAAAACTATATTAAAATAAACGAAGACAAACTACCAAAAGGTTTATCTCAATATGGAAAAACAAGAAAAGCCTTAACTCAAGATACAATATTTCAATTATTTAAAGATTTTAAATACATTATTCCGCAAGGTAGCGTAATGTATGGGCTTGGCAATACCGAGGTAATCGCATCGCTTTCAAATTGCATCGTCATTCCAGCTGTTGAAGATTCGTACGGTGGTATTTTTCATGCCGACCAGCAAATGGCACAGCTTTTTAAAAGACGTTGTGGCGTGGGCACCGATCTATCAAAATTACGCCCCAGAGATGCAGATGTTTCAAATGCCGCAGGTTCAACAACAGGAGCTGTATCATTTATGAATCGTTTTTCAGCTACTACACGAGAAGTCGCTCAAAATGGAAGACGCGGCGCTTTGATGTTAACCATGGATATTGCACATCCTGATATTGAGGAGTTTATAACCATAAAACAAGACCTTACCAAAGTGACAGGCGCCAATATTTCCATCCGATTATCAGATGAGTTTATGAATGCAGTCATCGCGGATGAAACCTATACTTTAAGATGGCCTATTGACAGTCCGAACCCTGAAATTACCAAAGAAATTCAGGCAAAAGATATGTGGAATACCATTATCAAAAGTGCACACAATACAGCTGAACCCGGATTGATTTTTTGGGACAAACAACACGATTATTCTACTTCTTCCCTCTACCCTGGTTTTAAAAATGTTTCTACAAATCCATGTTCTGAAATAGCCATGCAAGGTGGTGACAGTTGTCGTCTTATCGCTGTAAATTTATACAGTTTTGTAGATGCGCCTTTTACCAAAAAAGCAAAATTCGATTATAAAAAGTTTTACGAAGTTGTCTATGAATCACAGCGTTTAATGGATGATTTGGTCGATTTAGAACTAGAATCCATCGACCGTATTCTAACAAAAATTGAAACAGATCCGGAGTCAGATCATATCAAATATGCTGAAAAAAGCACTTGGGAACTCCTACGTGAAACAG
>JAUVOS010000158.1 GCA_030599055.1 Lutibacter sp. | reverse complement strand
ATCACAGTTTTAACTACTATGAAAAATATATAGACACTTATATTTCTCCTAGTAAGTTTTTGGCTTCCATGCTTTCGAAGCGAATACATAAAACAATTGAAGTCATCCCAAATTTTACTGAAGTTATCGATGTAAAAAGAAGCCAATCAAAAGAACAAGAGTACTACCTATACTACGGAAGAGTTTCAGAAGAAAAGGGGGTGATTGAAATAATCGACATTTTTAAGAAAACCTCTTTAAATTTGATAATTATTGGAAAAGGATCTATTGAAAAAGAAGTAAACGAACGCATACAAGATGCTGACAATATCCGTTTTTTAGGTCCAAAATACGGAAAGGAGCTCTTTGAATATGTAAAAAACTCAAAATATGTGGTGCAATCATCAAAATGGTATGAAAACTGCCCGATGACTATCATCGAATCCTTTGCATTGGGCGTACCTGTCATAGGGTCAAATCACAGTGGCTTTAAGGATTTAATACAAGATAAAGAGACAGGTTTTTTACTCAATTTTACTGATAAAAATGAGGCGATTAAAGAATTAAAAAAAATTGATACTATAGATGTTAGTGTCTTACAAAAAAAAGTAAGTACTTTTTATACACAGAACTTAGCTAAGGAAAGGCATCTTGAAAAAATTATTAATTTATATAATAGTTTGCTAAATAAATAGAAATAATTATGAAAAACATCTATATTCTTTATGTTTTATTATTACTTAGTGTAAAAGTATCGAGTACAGCATTCAATTCAAAAATTGAAACTAACAACTACAAGAATAGCTCAACAATTCAAGTAGTTAGCAATATTTCACAATTACGCACATTAAATATTCAACCTACAAATAAAGAGATAATGGTTGAGGTGCTTGGCTATTACACTCCTGGAGATGGTGGTGGTGGGAAGTTTTATTACAATCTAAACTCACACGAAACTGTTAATAATGGAACTGTTTTTAATTTAAAAAACAATAGGAAAGGTCGCTTTCTACGCCTGTATAGCGGGGCATTAAATGTATTATGGTTCGGTGCCAAGAGAAACGTAAAAACAACGAAAGACCAAGCAAGGTTTTTTAACAATGCCATTGAATTTGCGCGTAAAAGTGGCGATGCTATTTTTATTCCTAATGGTACTTACAATATAAAATCAACCATTCACATATATGAAGGCACCGAACTCTATGGAGAAAATATGTTTAATACAATTTTAAAATGTGATGTATCAGCTGATTTTGCTATTATTGAGAATTATAGCAACAGCGATAGTAATGGAGGTAGAACTTCTCTTAAGTCTTTTACAATTGATACCTTATCCAGTTACGGAATATATTTTAAAACTGACTCAAAACACTATCCTTTTACTGCCAGTCTTGAAAGAATAGAAGTTAAAGCCATTCGAAGAGGTTCTTATTACAGAAGTACAGCAATACAAATTGAAGGGCTCTCTCACGCACATTTTGATACTGTTTTATGCAAATCTACGGGCACAGCATTTGTGTTAAGCAGTGATAAGTTTAATACTGGAGTGATGACCTTTACTAATTGTCAATTTGGGGCAAGAGATATTAATAGAATTGGCTTTCATTTTGCTAAAGGGGAAGCATTAGATTCTTTTGTTTTTAACTCCTGTTTTTTTGGTGCTACACATACAGCTGAGTTACTAGGAAATGGTAATAATTCGGTCGCTTCTATAACACACAACGCTTGTCATTTTGAAAACTATTTACATTTGTCAGATAATGAGGTAGGTAGTTCTTTAATACAATTTAACAGTAATAACAATAATGTTGCTGGTTTTGGTGCTGTGGGTATATCTTGGAATAATTGTATGTTAGTCAGTAATAATACCATCAATATGGCCGTTAAATTTAATAAAGGTTATTATTCGAGTATTTCTTTTGTTGGCACTAGAATTGTGAATATCGGAGAGGCACCTGATTTTTATTTCGAAGAAGATACAGTTTTTAAAGATTGTGAAATTAGTGGTTTAGTTTCTCAAACGAAAGAAATTGGAGACACATTTGTTGACAAATCCATTCTTTGGGAAAATAAAGAAGGATGGCAATGGGGTTGGAATGTTTATAATAATGATTATTTTAACCTACAGAATGGTTCAAAAACAGATGCTAGAAAACGTAGACTAATAGATGATATTGATAATTTACCAAACGATGTACACTATAATAAAGGAGATATTTTTTACAACAAAAACCCTAAAAAGAGAAATTATATAGGATGGATTTGTGTAGAATCTGGCACTTCTGGCAAATGGAGACCTTTTGGAAAAATTAAATAACTTATGATAAAATATATTAATAAATATGCTGTTGAGGTTATTCTTATATTAGTCTTTGTGTATTTTTCTTTCGCCTATTTTCCTTTTGCTTATGCAAATATTACAATTGTTGTTTTATCTGTTTTATTTATACTCTTTTTTATTTATAAAAGAGAAAACTCAGTTCCATTTAAAGAGTTTAGAAATAACTATTTATTACTAATTATTCCCTTTATTTTAACCTTATTATCTGTTTTGTTTTCAGAAAATATCTTGCAGAGTTTAAGTTATTTCTGGAATAAATTCCCGATACTAATTGTCCCCTTTATTCTTTTAAGTGTTTTAGTAGATAAAAAACAATTAAAAAAAGGAGTAGGAATATTTCTTGTTTTTAGCCTTATTGCATTTGTCCTTACATTTTACAAGCTCATTCAAATAAATCCAAATTTTTATCATTTAAGTCCCGAATTTTCAAAACATGCTACTATTATTCAGCACCCCTACTTTGGGATATATCAATTAGTGGCATTGATTTTTCTTATAGAATTTTATAGAAGTAGTTTGCATAAATTATTATTCTGGCCATTGGTTTTTATTTTTAGTTTAGGGGTGTTAATATCAACTGCTCGTATAAGTTATATTTTGTATATTAGTATTCTTTCTCTTTATATAATAAAACTCTTTTCAAAACGTAAATCGATAATTTTAGTAATAATTGTAGTTGGAGCCTCTCTTGTTGTTTTAGGGACCAACAAAGAAATTCAAAAAAAGTTTTCGCGTAGTCTTGTATATGAAACCTCTCCTAGATTAAAATTATGGAAAAACGCCTATTTGGTTTTAAAAAATTCTAAAAACCCCATTTTAGGTGTTAGTATCGATTACTATGATGAAGGGACCAAAGAACCGTACTGGTTAAAAGGAAAAATTGAAAACCTGAAGGGAAATTATAAAGGTCTAAAGGGATTTAATTCACATAGCCAATATGTAGAGTTCGTGTTAATAAACGGTATTTTTGGATTTTTTTATTTATTACTAATCCTTTATGCATTTTATATAGCCATAAAAAGTAAAGATGTTTTTTTAATAAGCTTAATTCTTATTATTGGTATTTTTTCGTCCACGGAAAGCATATTGTATAGGCAATACGGTGTAATATTGTATTCGGTATTAATGCCAATTGTTTATAGATTAATTAAGATACTCGATGAGAAAAGAATCATATAGCATACTATATATTTTAAGATTAATTTCCTTAGTCGTATTATTGTTATTAGGAAATAGTTGTAGTAAAAATGGTGAAGAACTCTTCTTAGATGACTTTATACAATTTTGGGAAGAAACAAAATTTGAACTTGATATTATCCCAATTGAAGGTGAGGTCATTGCAGCAAAGATATTTGATCAAAAAACGATCAGTTTAGTCAGAATTAAATCTTTGGGTGGAGTCTATTTTTACGCTTGGGTTGCAGAACCCATTGAAGAAGGAACATACAAAGCAAAAATTCAATTTTCCGGCTTTGGTAGAGGTAATACAGACATAAACTTATTTCCCAACGATTCCTTTATGATGGCAGAGAATACAATAAGTATGAAAGTAGATATAAGAGGGCAAGGTTTAAGTACCGAGCAAATTGGTTTTGAAAACTATCTTTCAAACGGAAATCAAAGTAAAGAAACCTATATATACAGAGGAGCCTATATGGATGCTGTCAGAGCAGTTGACTATATTGTAAATAAACCGAATTCTAACGGACAAGTATTGACATATGGCGGAAGTCAAGGAGGATTATTATCTATAGTTGCCACTGCATTAAACAAAGAAATCGATATTTGCGTAGCTAATTTCCCTTTTTTAGCAGATGTTTCAATATACAATAAAGAGGGATGGGCTATGTCAGAGATAATGAAGGGCATCGACTATCAAGAAGCATTAGATTTATTACAATATTTTGATGCTACTAACTTTTCTGAAATGATAGAGGTTCCTTATTTTTCACATTGTGGTGAAGAAGATGCTATTACCCCATTAGAAGGAGTACAGCTTGTCTATGATAATATCAATACAGATGAAAAAGAATTATATATTGCACCTTGTCAAGGTCACGGATGCTCTTCCTTAGATGAGATTGCTATCCAAAAGCAAGAAGCTTTTATAGACCTCTATTTTGATGATAACTAGCATGTTTTAAGCCTGATAAACTCTTAGCACCTGCTCTGCAATCAAATCCCAATTATAAACATTCTTTATTTTTTCCGAGTACTGTATTTCTTTGGTGTCAGCTTGAAGTTTTTTCTCTAGTTTCTCTTTCAAATCATCAATGTCTCCTACTTTAAAATAGTTTTCTGTACCTAAATTCACTTCTAAATTTGCCGGTATATCACTGACTAACACATCTAAATTATAACTCATAGCTTCGAGTAGTGCAATAGGGAGTCCCTCATGATAAGAAGGCATAGCAAAGAGCAAAGCATGTGAAAAAATCTGATTGAGTTTTTCTCCTCTGATAAAGCCTGTTAAGACCACTCCGGCATCCGTCGCTTCTTTTTTAAGTGTTTTACTGTAGTTCGTTTCGTGGTCTGCATCACCGACAAGCACTAATTTTACATCAGTTTTAATTTGTGAATAGGCTTTAATAATATCTGAAAAACCTTTTTCCTCTACAAACCGCCCGACACCAATGATATATTTATTCTTTTCTAAACCGAGGCTTCTGATATAATCATCTTTTTTTGCTACTTTGGGTAGGTTAACTCCATTATAGACCAAATGAGCATCATGTCGATTATATTTTGTTTTAAGAATTGAATTGATAACCTCAGAGATTACAATGACTTCATTGGCAAATTTAGTCCCTGCGTATTCCCCGATTTTAAGAATATTTTTGGCAAGTTTCCCCCATTTTTGACGATCATAATCGGGCCCGTGATTAGTAACCACCACTTTAAGCCCGAAAATTCTTGCAAAAGGAACCATAATCATAGGACCAATAGCGTGTATATGCAATACATTCGGGCGCTTAATAGCTGCGTATAAAACCCCTAAAAATGTGTGTACAATCGCTTCAAACGATTTAATTTTTGGGGCATAAATATGTTTTAACTTTACACCTCCGTAATTCTTTCTGCTTTTGTCATTCACATAAGGAGTTCTTGTGATAATGGTAACTTCATGTCCTTTACTCGCTATTCTAGGGTAGAGTTCTTCACAGTGTGTTTCTACACCTCCTAAAATGTCAGGAATACCTCTGGTGCCGAGTACTATTATTTTCATCTTTTTATAATTAACCGCATAGACGATAAGGCACTAAGTTTTTTATAAATTAGTGTATTGCGTATAGCGTATAGCCAAAAAATTATTCCTTTTTCTTAAATAGAATATTACTTTTCTTCGACTTTTCTATTTTAATCGTATTGCTTACTTCCTTATTCAAATCAATTCTTAAATCACCTTGCCTAGGGTCTTGACCAACATCATACTTTGGAATGTGGTCTTTACAAACCGGACGACCAATAATACTCTTAAACTTGTTTTTAAGCACCCATTTTGTTGGATGTTGAATGTATTTTTTCATAACCGGAGCTGCCGTTCCTACCATCCAACAGTTTTTTGGACAAGAGCGTACTAAACCTCTTACTTTATCTGCTTGTTTACTAAACCAAATATCCTCAAAGTTATCGACATCTCTTATATTTCCCATACTTTCCTTCCAATACTTTTCTTCTAGTCCGTTACAAGGATAAACTTCTCCATAAGGTTCAATAAAAAAGTTAGCTGTACCAGCTTCACAAGGTAACATCCTTTTTCCTCCTTTTATATAATTGATAAGCCCTAGATTAAAAAAGGCTCGATACCAACTTTTAGGGCTGTT
>JAUVOS010000021.1 GCA_030599055.1 Lutibacter sp. | reverse complement strand
TCGTGATATTCCAGCTTGAGCTAAGGCGTCGTCATATATCATTCCTTCTTTGAGATAGCCATTAAATTTTGTGACTAAAACCAAACCATCGATGACCATAATTCCGACCAGTGCAATAATCCCTAACCAAGATAAAATATTGATTTTAAAACCATGAAAATAATGTCCCCAAATAACACCGATTAGACTAAATGGAATCATCACTAGTAACAATACAGGTTGGCTATACGAACGGAATGTAAAGGCAATAACCATATATATCAAAGCTAAAATAGTTAACCCGACTATTGGCAATGATTCAGTCGTTTTTTTCATTTCTCTGTTTTGACCTTCATATAAGGCGGTAACAGATGGATATTTTTCATTGATTAAAGGGATGATATTGGCTTTTATTCCATCAATAATTTCAGGTGGACTGTCTTTTTCTGATTTTAAATCGGCGTTGACTTGAATTTCTCTTTTTCCTGCTAAGTGGTTAATGGCAATTTCTCCGCGGGCAATGGTATAGGTTGCTATTTCAGAGAAAGGCACTCTTTTTCCATTTGGTGCGATAATCCACATATCATCTAAATTTTTTATAGACGAACGGTTTTCTTTGGTATAGCGCACCCAAACTTTTATTTCATCTTGACCTCGTTGAAAACGTTGTGCTTGAAATCCAAAAAATCCACTACGAACTTGACTCATTATCATTCGTAAATCTAAGCCCAACAAATGCGCACTCTCTTTGAGTTGAATACGTACCTCTTTAATACCCATTGGGTCGTTATCGGTGATATCTTTGAGTTGTGGATTTTGACTCATTTTTTCTTTAAGTAATGATTTAGCCGCTTTTAATTCCTTAATATCATTACTCAATAAGGACACAGATATAGGGCTTCCACCCATATTTCTCCCAGCTCCAAAAGCTAAATTTTCTACACCTTCAACAGCACCCACTTTTTTACGAATACTACTGGTAATAGCAGAGGATTCAAAATCTCTACTTTCACCAGGCAATAGATTAACGGTTAAAACACCTCGTGACGAAGGACCAATTTGTCGGATTACATTTTGAATAACAGGAATGTTGCCTGTTTGTTTTTTTGTAAACTCCTCATTGACCATCCAAACCTTATCTTCAATACTCGCAATAATAGAATCTGTGATTTTTTCATGCGTTCCCTGTGGCATATTCAAAGTAATTTGAATTCGATCACTTGCAATCATAGGAAAAAATGAGGTCTTTACAATACCAGCGTTTAAGACACCAATTGTTAGAATCAACATCATTAATGGGATGGCAAATCCTAATAATCTGTTTTTTAAAAAATAGCGTAAATAGGGAGCATAAATGGTATCACGTATCCATTTTAAACCAGAATCGGCTACTTTATTTATGGTTTCAAAAACCTGATTAAATATGTTTTTCTTTTTACCATTCTTTTTTTCTAAAGCTTTAGAATGTGCGATATGTGCGGGTAAAATAATAAGGGCTTCAAATAAGGACACTACCAAAATCAGTATAACAACCATAGAAACTTCACTAAAGAAATCACCCATTCTACCATCAATAAAAAAGAAAACAGAAAATGCTAGTATCGTTGTTATAATTGCTGAAACTACGGGTGGAATTACCTCAAGAGTTCCATCAATAGCTGCTTGAATACGAGATTTTCCCTTTTCAAAATGATGGTAAATATTTTCACCAATTACAATACCATCATCTACCAAAATCCCGATTACTATAATCATTCCAAACAAGGATAAGACGTTGATAGTAATGCCCGTTTGTGTGACAAACATAAACATCCCTAAAAATGAAATAGGTAAACCTGCCGCAACCCAAAATGCCAATCGTGCATTAAGAAAAAGCGATAAAAATAACAAAACCAATAGAATACCCATTCCACCATTTTTTAGGAGTAAAGTGGTGCGTTCTTTTAGTGTAACCGACGTATCATTAGAAATATCGATATGAATATTTTGATGTTGGCTGTTGAATTTTTTTATGTATTCTTTAATCTTATTAGCTGTTCCAATCAGATCTTCGTTATTGGTATTACTGATTGATATATCGATAGCGGTTTTTCCATTAAAGAATACTCGATCAGGATTTTCAGACCAAATATCTTTAACCGTTGCAATGTCTTTTAATCGGATAATGGCTCCTGATGGACTGGTGCGAACTACTATGTCGGCTAATTCTTTACCATAATAATTACGGTTAGAGGCACGAATTAAATATTCCTCCGTATCGGTTTTTATATTTCCACCAGTGATTAGTAGATTAGATTTTTGTACCGCAGTAGCAACCTGCTGAAAACTAAGATTATATGCCAATAAATCATTTTCACGTACTGCAATTTCTATTTCCTCATCAGGGAAACCAGAAAGGCTAATTTGTGAAATACCATCCATTCCTCTAATATCATTTTCTATACCACGAGCATAATCTTTGAGTGTTTTTAACGAAATGCCATCACCACTTAAAATAAAATTTATTGTAGGACGAACATTTTCAATTTTTGCAATGATAGGCGGTTCCATGCCAGTTGGAAAAGAAGCTACCCGATCAACCGCATTTTTGACTTCCGATAAGAGCACATCAATTTTTCTACCCTTTTCTATTTCTACTACAATAGATGCCATATTTTCTCTGGATACAGAAGTTACACGCTCTATACCAACTAAACCTTTAAGATTGTCTTCAATTTTGAGCACAATTCCTTCTTCCATTTCAATAGGAGATGCTCCGGGATAAATAACATTAACAGTAATAATCCGACTTTCGGTTAATGGAAAAAAGGATGATTTTAAACTCAATGCCCCAAACAAACCAAAGACTACAAAAGCTAAGATTACGACGTTAACCGCTACGGGATACTTTATAAAATAGGTTATAATTTTTCTCATTTTTTTTTACCGTTAAGGCGCCAAGGCGCTAGATTGTACGTTGAGACGTTGCAATGCAACGTCTTTACACTAGTTTACTCAGGAGTTTTACGTTCTCCTCCTTTTGGAGAGTTAGAGGGGGCTTTTTTCACCACCATCCCTTCATAGGCTCCAGGAACAGGTTCTTTCACTAATTTTTGTCCGTTTTCAAGACCTTTTACTACAACCGTTTTTTCGTTAAAAAAGACGGGAGAGATAGTTTGCAAGTTCAATATACTATCATTCACAATAAAGAGTTTTGTATCATCCACCAACAGTTTTCTTGACACTTCAAAAGCTTCAGAAATTGATTTTATAGGTAAGCTAGCTTGCAAATACATTCCTTCTTTTAGCATTTTATCTTTAAGTGTGATATAGACTTTTAAGGTTTGTGTACTTACATCAACAATTGGGTTAATACGACTTACGATTCCTGTCCATTCTTTAGTTAGTTCTAAATTTTGAAGCTTAACTTTTTTACCTTTTTGTAATAATTCGCTGTATTGAGTGTTGATGTTTACTTCTAATTCATAAACCGATGTGTTCACAAAAGTTCCTAATTTCTGTCCTGGACGAATTAATGCACCAGAGTTAACCATCACCTCAGATAAAACACCTGAAAAAGGAGCACGAATAATATATTTTGACAAGCGAGCTTCGGCATTTTTAACACTATAATAGGTTGATAAAACTTTTCGACCTGTAATAAAATATTTTTCTTTATCAGAACTTGTTTCAGGAAGTTTAGCCAAACCTTTTTGCATATCAAAATTTGTGAGGTAAGATTGCCATTTAGGATAAACTTCTGGGAAATCTAGTTGTAAGTCTGGCATCATTGCCGTTAAAACACTATAGAAATTACTTTTTTGAGAACGTAGGTTGGCGCTAAACTCTTCACTGTTGATACGTAGAATAGTTTCGCCTTTACTAAAATAGGTTCCTGCTTTAAAATCTTTTGAGCCTTTTAAAAGTATTCCTTGGACTTCGGTAAATAAGTCAATTTTATCCTTTGCTTTTAACGTACCACTTGTGGTAATTACGAGAGGAATGCTTGTGTTTTTGACTTCTTGTGTTTGTACAAGCTTAACGATTTTTTTTACTGCTGGTTTTTTATCTTGTTTACTACTGACTAATTTTTTATAGCCCATAATTGCACTCGCAATTAAGATAATTCCTAAAATAATACTGATGTATCGTCGCATAGTTGTTATATTTTTAATTTGTGACCACCTCTACAAATTGTAGAGAATTGGATTAGATTTTTTTGTAGTTTTTGTAAAGTCTGGATGGTATTTTCAATTTCTTTTTGGCTCAAGTCTTTTTGTAAATTTTGAATAATATTTTGCATTATTGGGAGCGCATTTTTATATTCAGATTTTCCATGCTCCGTTAAATAGACTAATTTGACTCTTTTATCATGTTTAGATGTTTTTCTAATCACAAGACCCTTTCTTTCCATCGTGTTGATAAGTCTTGTAAGTGAAGTTTTATCTCGTTCGGTGATAAAGGCTAGTTCATTTTGTGCTAAACCGCCTTGTTGATGAAGTTTTATTAATACCACCCATTGTTCACGTGTTAGAACAATGTTATTTTTTAACAACACCTCATTTATCAAGCATCCAATCATTTTAGATGTTTTCCCGAGCCAAGGTCCTAATGATTTTTTTAATTCCATGAAGTCCATATTATTAATAAGTCGCAAATCTAACTAAAAAACCCGATATAGTTGCATGTGCAACTATTAATATTTCTTAAGCTTTAAAATAATATGACAAAAGTCATATGTAACATTAGTTACTATAAATACTTTTATCGCTTATAAATTTAAGAAAACTATTTTATGAGAAAACTATTTTTTAGCATTGTAGTAACAGCTCTTATGAGTTCTAATGCTATAGCACAAGATTTATCTCCATATATCAAAGTTGGAGAAACAAGTGATTCAATGCAAGAGACTTATGATAAAGTTATTACCGCTTTAAAAGATAATTCTTTTAGTGTTTTAGGAGCTTATAATCCATCAGGAAAGAGTTCTTTAAAAGTTATTACATTTACAAGAACGGATTTAAAAAACACAGTTATAAAAGTTAAAGATAGAGGCGCATTAGCAGCTGTTTTTAAAGTTGGGCTAATAAAAAAGAATGGAAAAATAACTATTTCATATACAAATCCTGATTATATTTTAAGAGCATATTTAATGGGTAATTATAAGACTTATAAAACAACATTTAGTAAGTTTAGTGGTGATCTTAGAACAGCTCTTTCGAGTTTAGGAAATGATTTTACACCTTTTGGAGGAAGCGTAGCAGCAAGCGATTTAAAAAAATATCATTACAAAATAATGATGCCTTATTTTACGGATCCTGTAGAATTAAATGAGTTTTCGTCATTTGATGAGGGTTTAAGAATTATTCAAGATAATCTAAACGCGGGTAAAGGAAGCACAAAACAGGTATATAAATTAGTTTTTAAGTCTAAAAAAATTGCAGTTTTTGGAGTCGGTTTAAAAAGCAAAAACACAGGAGAAGCCCGTTTTTTACCTATAATTGGTGAATCTCATGTGGCAGCTATGCCTTATGAAATCATATTACAAGGAACTCAAGCAACAATGCTTCACGGTAGATATAGAATTGCATTACATTGGCCCGACTTGACAATGGGAACTTTTATGAAAATCATGAGTACACCAGGTGATATTGAAGACACTTTCAAAGGACTTTGTAAATAAAGTATCTTAATAGAAACTATACTTTTTTATTAAACTCTAAAGCATTTATTTGTTTTAGAGTTTTTTAAGTTATAGTACGTAAAAGAGAACTTTAATAACTTTAAAAATTGCAAAACATAGTAGTATAATTTATGTAATGTTAATTTTTTTACCTTTGTAATAATCAAATTTATTAAATAAGAGAATTCGTGAAAATAAACATAAAACTATTTATCCAATATTTTACAATACTATTATTAAGTACTATTATTAATATAGCTTATAGTCAAAACGCTTCACAGGATGAAACATATTATTCAATATATGATGATTTTGTGGGGGCAGAAAATAGTGAGTTAAACAATGGCGTGGGTTTTCTTCAACAATATAGAACAGTAGAAAATACCCATGTGTATTATGAGAATCACAATTTTGTAGAAGGAAAAATCAATTATAAAAAACAGAGCTATAAAACAAAATTAAAATATGATATTCTAAATGATTTAGTAATTGTTAAATATATTGACAGTAAGGGAGCTTTTTTAATAAGTCTCAACTCAAAGTTAATCGATAATTTTACAATAGAAAAACATCATTTTGTAAGACTTCCAATGAGTGAGAATTTAAAATCATTTTATATAAATGGTTTTTTTGAAAGTATTTATAAAGGAGAGGAATTTTCTTTATATGTTAAACACAGAAAAAAAATTCAAAAAAACAAGGATTATTTACAGATATATTATAAGTTTTTAGATGAAAAAGTGTTTGTCTTTGAGTATAAAAATCAATTTTATGAAATTAAGAATAAAAGAGATATAAGTAAAGTCGTATCTCATCTAAAAAAAGAAATTAATACTTTTTTTCGTAATAGAAAGTTTGATATAAAATCTTTACTTCGTTTGTTTACAATGATTGATAAAAACTCAAAAAAATGATATTGAATATTAAAAATTTGAAATACATATTCTTTTTTATAATATTGTTTATATCTCAGGTTTTGTTTGCTCAAGGGAATAGAAAAATAACGATTCAATTTGAAAATACTAATTTAACTGAAGCGATTATTGAATTAGAAAAAACAACAAATTTTAATTTTTTCTTTCTAGAAAATTGGTTTGAACCAACAAAATTTTCCAAAACCTACAAGGAGGTTAAGATCGAAACCATCTTAAAAGATCTTTTACAAAATACATCTATTAATTTTTTCCTTTATGATAATAAAATTATATTGACAAAAAACAATATAATTCATACTGATTTACCGATAAATTATTTTGACAAAGTAAAACCAAGCGAAAACATTAGAGACAGAAATTCACCAATTTTTCAAAAAGAATATCTTTCCAACAACAAGTTTACAGATGAATCTTTGATTACAATAGGAAGAGAAGATAAAGAAGCAATATCAAGTAAATATACAATATCCGGCTATGTAAAAAGCGTTTCGACACATGAACCGATTAAAGGATTAAAAATTTTAATAACAAATAAAAATATTAAAACTTATACAAATGCTAAGGGATATTATTCAATTACTGTTCCCGGTGGCCTAAATATTTTCAATACAAGTGCATCAGGGCACAAAGATTTACACAAGAAAGTAATTGTGTATGGTAATGGAACTTTTAACATTATTGTACAAGAAACGGTTGAGGAATTAGGCGAAGTCGTAATTATATCAAATAAAGAAGACAATATAAGAAAAGCAGTTGTTGGAATTACAAGAATCGATATTAAAGGGGTTAAAAACATTCCTTTAATTTTAGGAGAAAGAGATTTACTAAAAATTGCAACAACTATGCCCGGCATTAAGACCGCTGGGGAAAGTTCGCTTGGATATAATGTAAGGGGAGGTAAGGCAGATCAAAATTTAATTCTGTTAGACAATGCTGTGATGTATAACCCCTCTCATTTTTTTGGAATTTTTTCAGCAATTAATCCTTATTCTACAGGAGATGTAGCAATTTATAAAGGCACTATTCCTGTTGAATTTGGTGGACGTCTTTCATCAGTTATTGATATATCAACCAAAGAAGTCGAAAAAGCCAAATTTTCAGGACAAGGAAATATCGGGCCCGTTACGGGCAATCTCACCCTAGAAATTCCAATAATTGAAGATAAAACAGCCCTATTGGTTGGTGGTAGGTCAACTTATTCTGATTGGATTCTTAAAAAAATTCCAGATGAATCAATAAAAAATAGCCAAGTGTCATTTTTTGATGGTATTATGAGATTTGATTCTGAAATAAATAAAAAGAACAAGTTAAAAGCGACAGCGTATTATAGCAGAGATCAATTCAGTATTTCATCAGATTCTATTTATAAGTATAGCAATCGATTAGCTTCGCTAGAATGGAATCATGATTTTAATTCTAAAAATAAATCAACTTTTCAAGTTAGTAATAGTCAGTATAAGTTTAGTATTATTCATGATGGAGATTTTAGTAAAGATTTTAATCTTAATTTTAATATTGATGAAACCCAGCTAAAATTTAAATTTAAGTATTTACACAGCAAGAAGCATCAAATAGATTATGGTATAAGTAGTAAGCTCTACGTTATTTTGCCGGGAGAGATAACACCTTTAAGTAATGAATCTACAATAGAACATAAAATAATTGAAAAAGAAAAAGCGATAGAATCAACAGTTTTTGTTTCAGATGTTTTTAAAATAAACGACAAATTATTATTTAACTTAGGTTTACGATATTCTCTATATGCTTTCTTAGGAGAAGGGACACAAAATATATATGCTCCGAATATTCCAATAAGTACAGAAACAATTCTTGAGACAATTCACTATAAAAATAATGAAGTTATTAAAACCTATGGAGCGCCGGAAATACGTGTTTCCGCAAGGTATTTTATAACGCCTAATACATCTATTAAGGGCGGATATAATAATACCACTCAGTATATACATATGCTTTCCGGTAATACCACAGCGTCACCTGTTGATACATGGAAATTATCAAATTTAAACACAAAACCACAAAAATCGAATCAATACTCTGTAGGTTTGTTTAAGAACTCAGGTGATAATGATTATGAAATCAGTTTGGAGGGCTATTATAAAGAAATGCAAGATATATTGGATTTTAAAGTTGGAGCTGAATTAATATTAAATGAAAATATTGAAACAGAGTTATTAAGTGGAAAAGGGAAAGCCTATGGAATAGAAGTTTTACTAAAAAAGAAAAACGGAAGACTCAACGGCTGGATAGGATATTCTTATTCGAGATCTTTTTTGAAGTTAGAAAGTGATTTTTTAACGAATCAGGTAAACAATGGTGATTTTTTCCCAACTAATTATGATAAACCACATGATTTAAGTGTAATAGCTAACTATAAATTAACAAAACGTTTTAGTTTTTCATCAAACTTTATTTATCAAACTGGTCGACCGATAACCTATCCAATAGGCAAATATGAATATGGTGGCATCGAACATGTTTTATATAGTGATCGAAATAAATTTAGAATTCCCGATTATTATCGATTTGATGTAGGTGTTAATATAGAAGGGAATCATAAAATTAAAAAATTAGCGCATAGTTTTATTAACATTTCAGTTTATAATGTTCTCGGTAGGAATAACCCTTATTCCATATTTTTTGTAAATGATAAAGGGGTTATTAAGGCCTATAAAACATCTATTTTTTCCATACCAATTCCAACAATAACGTATAATTTTAAATTTTAATGAAAAACCACATAAAATATTTTTTCACTATTTTATTTAGTAGCTTAAGTGTTGTAAGTTGTACAGAACCATATAAATTGGAGACGAATTTATTTAAAGATGCTTTAGTTATTGAGAGTACTATAACAAATGAATTAGACAATCAAAAAGTAAAAATAACACATATTTATAGACTTGAGAATAATGAACCTTCTATGGAAAATAATGCACAAGTTTGGATTGAAGACGGCAATCATAATAGCTATCATTTTTCAGAAAATGAACCCGGAGTTTATATTTCAGATAATGTGTTTAAGGCGATTCCAAATGTTAGTTATAAACTTTTTATTACTACTTCAGAAGGCAAACGGTATGAATCTAGAGAAGAATATTTACCTCCAGAAGCGGAGATTAAAAATTTATATGCAGAAAAAGAAACAATCCAAGGAGGTTTTGGAATACAAGTCTATATTGATAGCAATGAAGATCTAGGTGATGCAAAATATTTTAGATATGAATATGAAGAAACGTTTAAAATAATAACACCCTTTACAATTACAGAGAATATTGAACTTGTAAATATTAACACCTCGCCGTCTTCCTTTTCATATGATGTACTTGTATCACCTTCAGAAGAAGAAAAACAAGTTGGTTATTCAACTAATTCTCAAGAAAAGATTATCCAAACAAGTACAATTAGTTTTTCCGAAAATAATATCATCAAATTTCCAGTTCGTTTTATGGATATGAATAATTATGCTCTTAGAGAAAGATACAGCATTTTGGTTAAGCAATATGTTCAATCTTATGACTCATACGATTTTTATAAAACTATAAATGATTTAGGAAGTATAGAAAGTTTATTAATTGAAAATCAACCGGGTTATGTAAGAGGAAATATTTATTCAGTAAATGATAATAAAGAAAAAGTAGTTGGCTTTTTTGACGTGTCTTATATTTCAAAAAAAAGAATCTATTTTAATTATGCTGATTTTAACCTACATCAACCCGAATACCCTTACCGATGTCAAATAGACACTCTTGATTATACTGACAATACTACTTCTGATTTTGACAGAAATGATAGGACTACGATGTATTCATCATTAATACTTAAAACGCCACCTTGCGAATTATTATCTGTCTCATATTATGAAGCACTTGATGCAGATGGAAACATTATACTTATTCCATTATACATTTTATTAACAGCCGAATGTGGTAATTGCACATCATTTTCATCTAATATAAAACCAGCGTTTTGGGAAGATTAAATACATTTACGTTTATTACAGCGTTTTTATTATTATCGACAAATAACAGTTTTTGTCAGTCGAATGACTTTAATAAGATACCTAAAGAAGAGATATTTGTTGTTATTAATACAGATTTATTTGTAGTTGGGGAAACTGTTTTTTATAAGCTATTCTGTTTAAACAAGGAAAATAATTCATTGAGTAAAATCAGTAAAATTGCCTATGTAATATTAGTAAATGATCAAAGAGAAATTATTTTCGAACATAAACTAAAACTAAACAACGGAATAACAAATGGAGATTATTATATTCCCCCAAACCTTAAAACTGGAAATTACAAGCTTATTTTTTATACTAAATGGATGAATAATAATAAGGAAGTGCCTTTTTACAATTTAGATATTTATATTATTAATCCATTTAGTATAGAAAATAAAGAAACTAATGTTTCAAACGTTTCAGAAAAGGAAAATATTGATAGTATTCGTGTAAAAGCATCAAATAGATTACCTCTTATTAATATTGATAATAACATTCAATTAATTACAAATACAGATACTTATAAAACTAGAAGTAAAGTTTCTTTGGAGTTGAAAAATAGAAACAGACATGAGGATAGTGGAAATTATTCAATATCTGTAAGAAAAATTGATCCAATTGAAATAGTAAAAAAACACTCAAATAATTATTACAAAAGTAGTTCAATAAAAAAGAACAACTTTAGCTTACCTGAGATTAGAGGAGAAATTATTTCAGGCACGATTTTATCAAAAACAAACACCTTACCCATCGCTGATATAGTAGTTGCTTTGTCTATATCAGAAAATGGAAATCTATTTAAAAATGTGAAAACAAACAAGTTTGGGAAGTTCTATTTTAATCTATATGAGGATTATAAAGACGGCGTATTGGTTATTCAGGTTTTAGATGTAAATAGTGAAAATTATAAAATTGTATTAGATGATTTTTCATTTAAATATATGGATGATTTGGTGTTTAATCAAGTTAAATTAAATCCAAATATTAAAGAATGGTTATTACAGAAAAGTATTAGTAACCAAATAGAGAGCTCTTTTTTTGATGTCAAAAAAGACAGTATACTTATAAAAAATATGCCCGAGGTATTTTATGGAGAAGCTAGTGTTGAGTTTTTATTAGATGATTACAAGCGGTTTTCGACATTAAAAGAAACATTTATTGAAGTAATAAAAGGAGCGGGTATAAGAAAGATTAAAGGAAAGAGAAAAATAGTTCTTTTTAACCCTGAAACTGAATTAAACAGCCTATTATCAAGTTTAGAAACTTTGGCACTTATTGATGGAATACCTATTCAAAATCACGAAATTCTTTTAGATTATAATGTTGGAAAAATAGAGAAAGTTAGCATTATTAATGAAATTTATTTTTATGGTCCAAGAATTTATAATGGTATATTGGCTTTTAAAACTAAACAAGGTGATTTCTCACTTCCTTATTCCGTGCCACATAAAAGAATGAATATTGTCAGCCCTTTAAACAATAAAAAATATTTTAATCAAAAATATAATGCTTCACAAAATGAATTAAGTAGAATCCCTGATTTTAGGGCTCAACTATTATGGATGCCAAATTTTAATTTAAATAAAGAGTCAAAAGAAATTGAATTTTACACATCTAATGTTAAGGGGATGTTCCAAATAGTCTTAGAAGGTTTTACACATAGAGGCAGATATATAAAACAAAATAAGTATTTTAAAGTAGAATAAAAAGAGCGCTAATATCAGTAATTAAATTCCATAATATATAAAATTCTAATTTTTATTCAAAATCTTTTTAAGCATCATAAAGACACATTGTTCAATGGTATCTAAATTATCATCTGAAAGAAGTAATTCCATTATTTCTGTAGTAAGATACTCAATTTCATCTTTGGAGTAATCAAATTTTTCAATGTTAGCAATTATTTTCTGAATACTTTGATAATCATTATCTTTATCTAATTCATAGTGAATTTTTTGATAAATATCTTTGTTAATTTTTGATAAGATATACTCTCGTTCTTGACGATTCTCAATAAAATCACAATTAGCGGCATAAAGCAAAATATAAGCTTTAAACTCATCTCGTGTCCAATCAGTTATTGTTTTCATTACATAGTATTTTAAAGATTACATAATAATTCTACGATAAAGTGTGGAACAGGTAACTGCGTAAAGTTACAAAATATTTGAATAATATTATAATTAGTTTGATCTCATTTTAAACAGAAGGTTTTTCGTAATTTTACTTTTTTTAAAATATGGATTAAAATGACATTCAAAGAAGCAATTACAGAAGGAATTCCGGCTCTTTTACCGTTCAAAAAAGAGCATGATAACAATATCAATCACGCTCCAAAAAGAAAAGAGATTTTAACTACAGATGAAAAAAAATTAGCAATCCGCAACGCATTGCGTTATTTTGATAAAAAAGATCATACTGAATTAGCAAAAGAATTTGCGAATGAATTAAATAAGTATGGACGTATTTACATGTATCGTTTTCGTCCAGATTATAAAATGTATGCGCGTCCTATTGAAGAATATCCAGGCAAATGCGTGCAAGCAAAAGCTATAATGTTGATGATTCAAAATAATTTGGATTATAGCGTGGCGCAACATCCGCATGAGTTGATAACTTACGGAGGTAATGGAGCAGTCTTTCAAAACTGGGCGCAGTATCTTTTGACCATGAAGTATTTGTCAGAAATGACTTGTAAACAAACTTTAGTAATGTATTCAGGACATCCCATGGGATTATTTCCTTCTCATAAAGATGCACCAAGAGTTGTAGTTACTAATGGAATGATGATTCCCAATTACTCTAAACCCGATGATTGGGAAAAATACAATGCTTTAGGAGTTACACAATATGGACAAATGACTGCTGGAAGTTTTATGTATATTGGTCCGCAAGGTATTGTTCATGGTACGACTATTACTGTATTAAATGCAATGAGAAAATTAAAAGCCCCCTCCAACTCCCCCAAAAGGGGAGGGTTTAAAACTGCGCGAAAATCGATATACCCATTATTAAAAGAATTACAACAAGAAAGAAAAAAACAAACGACTGAAGCTGAACAAATTATTTGGGAAAGTTTAAAAGGAAAAAAACTAGAAGGGTTTAAATTTAGACGCCAGCATGTAATTGATAAATTTATAGTTGATTTTGTGTGTTTGTCACAGAATCTGATTATTGAAGTAGATGGACAATACCACAACACTCCCGAAATACAGAATGCAGATAAAGAAAGAACGGAAGTTTTAAACTCATTGGGCTTTCAAGTTATACGATTTAGTAATGAAGAAGTTATAGGAGCAATTGATAACACATTAAATTCAATTCTTTTAAGCCTTCAAGCTCCCCTTCCTTTTGGGTCGGGGTCGGGGGATGGGCTTATTCCTCTTTTTCTAACATCAGGTTTAGGAGGAATGAGTGGTGCGCAACCAAAAGCAGGAAATATAGCAGGTTGTATTACTGTTTGTGCTGAAGTAAACCAACGAGCAGTAGAAACACGCCATTCTCAAAATTGGGTTGATGAGGTTTACGATAGTATTGAAGCATTAGCAAATAGAGTACAAAAAGCAAAAGCAAACAAAGAAGTAGTTTCTATAGCATATCATGGAAATATTGTTGATGTTTGGGAATATTTTGATAAAAAGGATATTTTTATAGAATTAGGAAGCGATCAAACCTCCTTACACAATCCGTGGGCTGGTGGCTATTATCCCGTAGATTTGTCTTTTGAGGATGCCAATATTATGATGGCTGAACAACCAAAATTATTTAAAGAAAAAGTACAAGAGTCTTTGAGACGTCAAACCGAAGCGATTAATAAACATACAGCAAAAGGAACTTACTTCTTTGATTATGGAAATGCTTTTTTACTAGAAGCTAGTAGAGCAGGTGCAAAGATTTACAAGAATAAACAAGGAAAATTTGTCAATGCCAACTCCCCTTCCCTTGGGGAAGGGGCTGGGGGATGGGCCTATCCATCCTATGTAGAAGATATAATGGGACCTATGTGTTTTGATTATGGATTTGGACCATTTCGTTGGGTGTGTACAAGTGGCAATCCTTTTGATTTAGCGTTGACAGATCAAATTGCAACCGAAGTTTTAGAAGAATTAAAAAAAGATTCTCCTCCTGAAATACAACAACAAATGGATGATAATATTCAATGGATAAAAGGAGCACAAGAAAACAGATTGGTAGTAGGCTCCCAAGCAAGAATACTCTATGCAGATGCTTTAGGTAGAATGAAAATTGCAGAAGCCTTTAATGAAGCTGTAAAAGACGGCCGTTTGTCAGCACCTATAGTATTGGGTCGTGATCATCATGATGTTTCCGGTACAGATTCTCCCTATCGTGAAACCTCAAATATTTATGATGGTTCAAGTTTTACCGCCGATATGGCCATTCAAAATGTGATAGGAGATAGTTTTAGAGGAGCCACATGGGTATCTATTCACAACGGTGGTGGTGTAGGTTGGGGTGAAGTAATTAACGGAGGTTTTGGAATGCTTCTCGATGGTTCAGATGATGCAAATAGACGTTTAAAATCGATGTTATATTGGGATGTTAATAACGGAATAGCAAGACGAAGCTGGGCGCGAAATTCAAGAGCTGTTTTTAGTATCAAGCGCGCAATGGAAATGGAACCTAATCTGAAAGTAACTTTACCTAATTTGGTTGATGATGCTATAATTAATAGGGTCTTTTAGAGTTCACTAAATTTTTATATTGTTTTCAGGCTTTTAGAAGTTCTTAGTGGTACAATTTTTGTGCTGATTTATTTATCTAAATAGTATTATTATGAAAAATTTTAAAACGGTTCTTTTTTCTATTCTTTTTTTAGGATTTGTAGCTTCTTGTAGTTCTATTCGTGTGACAACCGATTACGAAACTCAAACAGATTTCACAAAGTACAAAACCTTTGCTTTTTATAAAACAGGTATTGATAAAGCTACAATTTCTGATATTGAAAAGCGTCGTATTATCAGAGCAATCAGTGGTGAGATGGAAGCAAAAGGAATGACGAAATCAGAAACACCAGACATTTTGATAAGTTTGTTCACGAAAGCACGTGAGCAAGTTGATATTTATGAAAACCATTGGCAACCCTATTATTATGGACCCTATCATCGGCAACAAATATCAAAATATACCGAAGGAACCCTATTTATTGATATTATAGAAGCAGAAAGGAAGAAATTAGTTTGGCAAGGTGTCGGAAGTGGTTTTTTAACCAAATCATCAAAACCCGAAAAACGAGAAGCAAATATTCAAAAGTTTGTACGGGAGATACTAGAGCGATATCCGCCTAACAACTAATACAGCTTTATCAACATACTAAAGATTTCTTTCAGTGTTTGAATTGGCACATCTTTTTGAACATCTAGGTGGAGCACTTTCATTTTTTTTCGATTTCCTTTTATTAATAAAGAATACTTTATTTGGTTTGCTCTAACAATTCCAATATAGGGTTGTCCTGTTTTTTGAACTTTCCAAATATAACAGAAGGGCTTGTTTTTGTAGTAAAAAAAGGCAATTTATATTTCCATTCCTCTGAAATTTGTTCATCATAGTTATTTATAAATTCTCTTAATGCGAGAAAATAATTGCGATTAGGCTCGGATTGCTCTAGATAAAATTGATTTAACTGAGATAACATGCGACAAATTTAGAAAAATTGTGTAACTGTTCAGCCACTTTCTGTTTTTGTATACAAAAAACGCAAAGCCTTTAAAACTATTATATTACATAAAGCTCTCGAAGAAATGAATGCTTCGCATTCATAAAACTTTGCGATCTTTTCGTTTTAAAAATCATCCAAATTCCTTTGCGATCCTTTGCGTGAAATTCATTTTTAAAAACTCTTAAGGGTGAATAGGTACAAAATTGTAACTTTTTACTTTCTATTTTTGTCTAGATAAGCTATCTTGCGCCCCAATTTAATATAAAAACAGTTATTACATGAAAAATCTAATTATTGCTCTAATTACCTTAGTTACTTTAAGCGCTTGTACACAACAAAAAACAGGATATGTTGATTCAATAGAAATGATGAAAGAATATAAAGCTGTCAAAGCCCTTGAACAAGAAATTGAAGAAAAACAAAACACACTTCAAGCTACTTACCAACAAATTGCTCTAGCTTTTGACAAAGAAGTGCAAGAATTCCAGTCAAAATCAAAAAAGATGTCTCAAAAAAATGGAGAAGCACGTTACCAGGAATTAATGATGAAACAGCAACAAATTCAACAAAGTCAGCAAAATGAAAGTGCAAAACTTCAAAATGAAAGTCAGGAGGAAATGAATAAAATCATTGATGATGTAAAGGATTTCGTTAAGGATTATGCAAAAGAAAACGGCTTTACCTATATTTTAGGATCAAATGATTCGGGTAATGTATTGTACGGAGACAGCAAAATGGATTTGACAGAAACAATTTTGGACGCTTTAAATAAAGAGTACAAAAACTCAAACAAATCAGAAGAGATTACAGAGGAAAAAGAAACGGAAGAAACTTCTAAAGAGGAAGAAAAAAAGTAGGCGAAAAATAGCAAATAATTATACTAGAGGTAAACTTACATATCTCTCTCACACAGAACCCACAGATTTCTCAGAAGCTTATTTCTGTGCAGTCTGTGGGTTCTG
>JAUVOS010000169.1 GCA_030599055.1 Lutibacter sp. | reverse complement strand
GAAATGGTATGCTTTTTACAGCGCATGGCACGATAAATATCAAAAACAAAAAATGGGAAAATGATTTCTCCCCAATAGATGAAATGGGAATAACCGATGTAGATTTACAATATTCTAAAGCCTATTTAAGACATTTATTTGCCGCAAGAGAATTATTAGGAAAACAAATTGCTTCTATTCACAACCTTGGTTTTTACCTTTGGTTGGTTAGAGAAGCAAGGAAACACATTTTAGCAGGTGATTTTAGAAATTGGAAAGAAAAAATGGTAAAACAAATGAACAAACGCTTATAAAACTCAATTGTCAAATAACAAATAACAAATTGTTTAGAATTTTGGAATTTGATGATTAGAATTTGGAATTTAAATTTGAGAATCTTAGACTCTTACATATTAAAACGATTTTTAAAAACATTGGTTTTGGTCATTGCCATAATTTTACCGATAGGTATTGCAATAGATATATCTGAAAAAATTGATAAGTTTTTAAATCATACCGAACTGACCTTATTTATCATATTAATAGATTATTATCAGCATTTTATCATTACCTATGGTAATATGTTTTTACCCTTAGCACTGTTTATTGCCGTAATATTATTTACATCTAAACTGGCGAGTAACACAGAGATTATTGCCATGCACTCTGCTCAGATGTCATTTAATCGTCTGTTGTATCCTTATTTTTTAGGGGCATTAATTATTACTGTTTTTTCACTATTAATGAATCATTATATTGTGCCGGATAGTAATCAAAAGTTCACAGCATTTTCTAGAACATATATCAAATCTAAAAAAGAGCCGAATACTATACACAATATAAGTTTACAATTAGGAGAGAGTGATTATATTTTTATAAAAAGTTTTTGGATGCATCGCAACAAGGGTTCTAATTTTATGTATGAACATTATGAAGGCACACAACTCACTTACCGGTTAAAAGCTTCTAATATTCAGTGGCGCCCTAAAGATAGCACCTATCGGTTGAATCAGTACAAAAAACGTTATCTCTATAACGGAAACGATGTTATTGAGTCGGGTACTACATTCGATACAGTTTTTAATTTTTACCCAAAAGATTTACATTACTTAGATTATTTAGCAAAAGAGATGACAAGTCCGAATCTTAATGAGTATATAGAATTATCTAAAAAAAGAGGTGTTAAAAATCTAAATCCGTATAGAGTAGAGCTACAAAAACGTAGCAGTCTGCCTTTTTCATCTTTTATTTTAACAATGATTGCCGTTGCTCTTGCCGCTAAAAAAAGAAGGGGAGGCATCGGGATAAACTTAGCTCTTGGGGTAGGTTTGGCTTTTATTTACATATTTTTTATGAAAATTTCAGAAGTATTGGGTGCAGTAGCAGGGTCGCATACTATGTTTTTAGTTTGGTTTCCAAATATAGTTTTTGGAGTCTTAGCAATTTATTTGTATTGGAATGCGTCGAGAAAATAACATACAAAACTACATAAAACTTCATTTTATCATTTTTATTTGGGGTTTTACAGCAGTTTTGGGGGCTCTAATTTCTTTAGAGGCCATTCCGTTAGTTTGGTATAGATTGGCATTGGCTTTGCCTTTTTTGTTTGTATGGATTAAATACAAAAAACTCTCATTAAAAGTAGGGACAAGGTCACTTGTGAAATTTTCAATTGGTGGCTTTATTATAGCCTTACACTGGATTGGTTTTTTTATGGCTATTAAACTTGCCAATGTATCTGTGGCCTTAGTTACTTTAAGTACAGGCGCATTCTTTACATCACTCTTAGAGCCACTGTTCTTTAAAAGAAAAATACGTCCTATTGAAGTCGTATTTGGGCTACTGATTATTGGTGGGCTTTACTTAATTTTTAGAGTAGATCATCTTTATTTATACGGTATGTTGTGGGCGTTATTAGCAGCATTTTTATCGGCACTATTCTCGGTGTTAAACGGGCTTTTTGTGATGAAACACAGTGGTTTTGTATTGTCCTTTTATCAATTGTTTTTTGGTTTGTTAGCCATCAGCGTGTATTTACTATTCAATGGAGATTTTACACTTGAATTCTTTAGTCTCGATAAATCAGATTGGGGATATTTGTTAATTTTAGCAAGTGTATGTACTGCTTATGCTTTTGCTGCATCTATTGATTTAATGAAGTATCTAAGTCCCTATACAATTATGTTAAGTATCAACTTAGAGCCTGTCTATGGTATTATATTAGCATTATTGATATTTGGAGAAAAAGAACTTATGGGACGACAATTTTACATGGGTGCTTTAATAATTTTAGCAATTGTAATGCTTAATAGTATCCTTAAAACTAAAAAAGAGAAACACTAATAGCAATTTTAGTACCTTTGCCAAACCAATTTTTAAAACCTAACACAAAATTTATTATGGAATATTTAGATTTTGAATTACCAATAAAAGAATTAGAAGAACAATTAGATAAATGTCTTACGATTGGAGAAGAAAGCGGGATTGATATTTCTGATTCTTGTAAAAAAATTGAAAGTAAGCTGGAAGCTACCCGTAAAGAAATCTTTAAAAATCTAACAGCTTGGCAAAAAGTTCAATTGGCTAGACATCCTTCAAGACCTTATACGTTTGATTATATCAATAATATTACACAAGGGACTTTTATGGAATTACACGGTGATAGAAATTTCAAAGATGACAAAGCCATGATAGGAGGTCTTGGTAAGATTGGTGATCAAAGTTTTATGTTTATCGGACAACAAAAAGGTTATAATACCAAAACACGCCGCTTTAGAAACTTTGGAATGGCAAATCCGGAAGGTTACCGAAAAGCCTTACGCTTGATGAAAATGGCAGAGAAATTTGGAATTCCGGTTGTTACTTTATTAGATACACCTGGTGCCTATCCTGGTTTAGAAGCCGAGGAACGCGGACAAGGAGAAGCTATTGCTCGTAATATATTTGAAATGATTCGTTTAAAAGTTCCGATTATTACAATAATTATTGGAGAAGGAGCTTCAGGTGGTGCTTTAGGAATTGGAGTAGGAGACAAGGTGTTTATGATGGAATATACATGGTATAGTGTCATCTCACCCGAATCTTGTTCATCGATTTTATGGCGTAGTTGGAAATATAAGGAAACAGCAGCAGAAGCTCTAAAACTTACCGCACCCGACGCAAAAAAATTAAAAATTATTGATGGCATTATTAAAGAGCCAATGGGTGGAGCACATACCAATAGAGCTATGGCGTATGATGCAGTCAAAAAAACAATTCTCACTACTTATAAAAGTTTAGGGAAACTAAAAGAAAAAGAATTAGTAAAAAAACGCATGGACAAGTATGTGGCTATGGGCGTGTATAGTTAAAGCTATACATTCATTGATATATAATTCTGCCCTTTTTTTGTAACTGTTCGTTCAGTCTTATTCTTTTTTTACACGCAAAGACTTTAAAACTAGTATATTACGAAAAGTTCGCGAAGAAATGAATGCTTCGCATTCACAAAACTTTGCGTTCTTGGCGTGTTAAAAATCATCCTAATTCCTTTGCGGGCTTCGCGTGAAATAGTTGTTTTTTTATTCAGTTCTACTGAGTCTTATAATAGTACGTAATCTCTTTCGTATTTCAGCTTCATTTTTTGTATTAGCGTTCGAGTAAAAAAATATGAAAACCTGTTTTCCTTGAGAATAAAGGGAGTGAAAGGTTTAATAAATTTGACACCATGCTAATCAATTTTTACAAGAAATACTCTAAATTATGCTATCATACGAAAATATTTTTTGGGTAAATGATAGATTATCTATTGGTTAAATAGGCAGTCTTTTCTCTTTTATCTTTGAGCGACTTGTATTGAGCGGAGTCGAAGTAAGCGGTCTTTTATCTTTTATCGGACAATAATAATTTTTGTATAACAAAATTTATGTAAAGCGAATATATTGTTGCAATTTTCATTAAATTCGCAAGTACAACTTATTAAAACAAAAACAGTATGTCACAAGTAGTAATAGTATCCATGGCTCGTACACCAGTAGGTAGTTTTTTAGGCGGTTTATCAAGTGTTTCTGCACCAAAACTAGGAGCAATCGCAATAAAAGCAGCACTTAAAAAAATAGATTTAAAACCCGAATTGGTTGATGAAGTTTTGATGGGAAACGTTATGCAGGCTAATGAAGGTCAGGCTCCGGCTCGACAAGCAGCTATGTTTGCAGGTATTCCTGAGACAGTACCTTGTACAGCGATTAACAAAGTTTGTGCATCGGGATTAAAATCAATAGTCATTGCAGCACAAATGATAAAAGCAGGTGATGCCTCAATTGTCGTTGCCGGAGGAATGGAAAATATGTCTGCCGTACCTCATTATTATGGTGCGCGTAAGAGCGTAAAACTAGGCGATATAAAAATGATAGATGGAATGGTAAAAGATGGTTTGACAGATGTTTATAACAAGGTACACATGGGAACCTTTGCAGATTTATGCGCTTCAGAATATAAGATTTCAAGAGAACGCCAAGATGCATTCGCAATAGAATCCTATAATCGTTCTGCAAAAGCATGGAAAAATGGTCGTTTAAAAGATGAAGTAGTACCCGTAGAAGTGCCACAACGTAGAGGAGAACCCATAATAGTTGATACTGATGAAGAATTTACCAATGTTAGAATAGAAAAAATTCCAACGCTTAGACCCGTATTTACAAAAGAAGGAACCGTAACAGCGGCTAATGCTTCAACCCTAAATGATGGTGCAGCTGCTACTATTGTTATGAGTTTGGAAAAAGCAAACGAACTGGGTTTAAAACCTTTATTCAAAATAACAGGATATGCAGATGCAGCACAAGACCCAAAATGGTTTACAACGGCTCCTGCTAAAGTGGTACCAATTGCCCTTAAAAAAGCGGGAATTAAAATGGAAGATGTCGAATATTTTGAACTAAATGAAGCCTTTTCGGTTGTTGGTCTAGTCAATATGGATATGATGAAATTAGATCCGGAAAAAGTAAATGTAAATGGAGGTGCTGTTTCTTTAGGACATCCGCTAGGAATGAGTGGTACGCGAATTGTAATGGCACTTTATAGTGTGTTAAAACAAAATAATGCAAAAATTGGCGCTGTTGGTATATGTAATGGTGGTGGTGGCGCAGGCGCAATGGTTATTGAAAGAATGTAAAAGTTTTTTATATACATGATACGAGCAACTCCTATACGATTTATTTTATACATCGTTTTAGGAGTTGTGTTATTAATAAGCTCATGCCAGAGCCTTAAAAACAAAAAGATGAATCAACCGGTAGCTACTAATATTTCTTATGCTGTAAATACTTTAAGTGTAGTGCCACTTCGCGCAGAATCCAATCATCAAAGTGAAATGGTAACACAAGTGCTTTTTGGAGAGTATATGATGGTTCTAAAAACAAAAGATGATTGGAGTTATGTGCAATTAGAACAAGATTCCTACAAGGGCTGGATTGAAACAATCCAAATGAATCCTATTTCAAAAATTGATTATCAATTATTTGTGGCTAGTAGAAAAACCAAAGTTGCTGATGCTGTTATTTCTATACTGATTAACAATAAAAAAATACTATTGTTTAAAGGCTGTAATCTGCCTTTTTATACAGATGGAGCATTTGTAATTGATACTATGGAAATTCCTTATAAT
>JAUVOS010000140.1 GCA_030599055.1 Lutibacter sp. | reverse complement strand
TGATTCCGTTTGTAGGTGTGGGAAAAACAATTTTAATCATTATTAGTATATTGGCAATAGTTGCTATATATATTGCTTTTTCTATTCATAAAACTAAAAATATTTCAAAATATAGATTTACACTTATTTCCTTGACGAGTGTTTTATTTCTTTTTACATTTCTTTCAAAACAAACCCAATTTGTTCCACCTTCAATAAAGAAATTTAATATAAAAATTATTTCTTACGAAGAAACAGTTGAAGGGACTTTGGTGGTCGTTGAGGAAAAGGAAAAAGGAGTTTTTGGAAAAAGCACTTTTGTAAATAATGCGTCTGTTATTGGCTCCAATTACGATGCAATTAAAGTTGTAAAGATGGTTGGACATATCCCATTTTTTTCGGACTTAAAATGTGAAAACGCTTTGATAATCGGATTTGGAATTGGAGTGACCACTTCAGCAATTGCGTCACATTCTGAAGTTAAAAGTATTGATTGTGTTGAGCTTGTTCCAGGTTTGGTTAAATCGGCGCATCATTATAAGGAATTTAATGCAGGCGTGTATAAAGATAAAAGATTAAACATTATTCCTGGTGATGGAAGGCATTTTTTACAGACAACTACCAAAAAATATGATTTGATTTCTTGTGATCCAACACATCCTGTTTTGGGTTCAGGAAATTTATATACACAAGAATATTTTCAAGAAGTTTTTGATCATTTAAACCCAAATGGAATGGTTTCGCAATACTTGCCTTTACACAAGCTACGTTTAAATGATTTGTTGGGTATTATTAAAACATTTCATAGTATTTTTCCGAATTCATCTGTTTGGATAGGACAATATCACGCTATTTTATTTGGAAAAAAAGACAATCAAAAAATTGATTTTAGCGTATGGAAAGAAAAAGTTCAAGCAATGCCAAAAGATGATTTCTTTTATTTTGAACCGTATCATATTGCATCTACTGTATTTTTTAATGCAGATTTTATAAGTAATCTTTCTGATGATATCAAGATTAATACGGATAATTTAAGCTATACTGAGTTCTTTTCTTTTGATTGTTTCGATGCAGCGAATTTGCACAAAAACCTCGATTATTTTTCAAAAAACAGATCTGATATAAGTTCTGTCTTTTCTAATATTGATGATCAAAATAAAATGAATCGTTTTATCAAAGGAAATCAAAAACTGACAAAAAGTGTTTATTACGCAATTAAAGGGGAAAAACAAAAGGCTTTTAACCAATTACGAGAAGCTTGTATTGTAAACCCTGAAGACAAAGAATACCCTTTTTTAGTGAAGTTTTATTACGGTTCTAGGAAATAGATATTAGTCTATAGCCCATAGCCCATAGCCCATAGCTCATAGCCCATAGCTCATAGCCCATAGTATTTATCCTTTATCCTTCTTTGTAAATATAGTTTTAATAAGTGTTTATTTTGTATAATACCAACTGAGTTTTGTTAGCTGAATCAAATTCGTTCTAGAGGAAGTTCCCTTTCAATATACATTTCATTATCGAACATGTTTTGGGTTTTAAGCTGTTTTTTATGCCTGTCAAACATTTTTTTAGTTGAACTCATTTTATTTCCTGTAATGATATAATCTATAGCTCTTGCTGTTAGCGCTTCGGTTTCACTTCCTAAAACTCCCATATTATTAAACTCCTCTTCTAGTAATATATCCGGTTCAAAACCATTTGGAGCATAATTGCCTTCGCTATTGAGTTCTTTTAAAACAATGGGCTGCATTGCCCATAAATGATCTGGGTTTATATTTTCTTTTGAGAAATTAGGAGAATCATACAGCGTTACAGAAGCTACGTATTTTCCATGTGTAGTTGTGCCGATTGTTACTACATCGATGTAGGGTTTAAGAGCATTGATGACTAATTCGCTAGCAGAAGCTGAACTGCCAGTTGTAAGTATTATTATACGGTTAAGATTGAGGTTGTTTATGTTCGTTCCGTCGTACATTGTATTTGTAAAGTGATTAACCAACCAATCAGGATGATTTTCTTCGAGCCAAGATTGCCATTTTGAATTCCATTTTTCTTGCGTTAAAACCGCTCCTTCAAATTGACCAGTAATCATACTTGCCAAATAGCTAGCTGTCTGTACAGAGCCACCACCATTGTAACGAAGATCGAGAATTAAATCCGTAATATTTTCATTTTTAAGATATTGAAAAGCATTGTTAAGTTCTTGGTTGTAATTTGAAGTAAAGGAATTATACATCAAATAGCCAATGTTTTTTCCATCAATATTAAAAACGTTTGTATGATGAATAGGATTTTCAGGATATTCACCGTTATTTAAGGTTACATTTTCACCGTTTGGTGTGATTTCTACAGTTTCTGTAGTAGAATTATAATTAAAAGTACCGAGGTTTAAAGTATATGAGCTACTTATGTACAGCAAATCTTGATAATTTGATTTATTTAGTTTTACGCCATCTACTGAATTAAACACATCACCACGTTCAATTGGTTTATTTGATGCATCTGTATTTGGAATAATATACCTGATGATGCCATAAACATCATCGCTATTTTTAGCGGTTAGATATAGTTTTATTTTAGCTCCTGATGTTTTTCTTATACCACTAAAATACGCTTCTAAAGCGATATAATCATCATCAATCCACGACCATTTATCTACTACATCCGGTTTGTGTTTTATTGACTCAAACAATTCGGCAGGTTGATCATAATCACTGAGGTAATTGAATAAATCTTCCTGTGTTGAAAATCGATCATCACTTAATACGGGAATAGAATCTTGCCATAGGTAATAGGTATTCATTCCTTTCCAAACAAAATCATTGATTTCAACATTTAATGGGAGCGTGTCTCTTTCAAATTTTGTGCAACTACCAAGAGTAATTGATGAAATGAGGATGATTACTAAGAGATTATTTTTCATAAATTTTCTTATTGATACTTATTTATAACTAGATTAATCTATTTTTAGTATGAGATTGTTAATTCCTTATGGGATGAGGATCCCCTTCAAGATCATTTAACCAGCCATTATTTGCGTCAAGTTTTGAATCAAATTTCTTTATATAAGGTTTAATGTCGAGTAGGGGAGTTCCATTAAAAGCATCTATTCCGGAAATATAAATAACATTTTTTTCAATTTTTTTAATCTTGACAACGCTTAACCCGATGGGGTTGGGTCTGTTAGGGCTACGACTGGCAAATAAGCCTACTTTTTGTTTGTTTTTTAGCGGTTTTGAAAGTTCTAATTCGTTAGGCCAAATGGCTTTATCTAGATAATAAATAACATAGATGTATTTAAAACTATCTAACTGTTTTAAGGCTTTTTTGTACTCTTTTTTTAGAATTAAAGCAAATTCTCCAGCATCATTTGGTATGGGTTGACGAGGAGCTTTATTAATGTAGGGTGTTTGAATAAATCCTATGCTGTTAAAAGTGATGTAATTTTGGTTTGAATTATTCATTATTATTTATCTCTTTGCTGTTCGATTATTTTGTTATATACTTTTTTAACATCAGGTATTGAATCCAATTTAAGTTGCTTATTTATACTACCTTGCTGTATTGTTATACTACCTGATCCATCTAGTTTTTCACTATATTGAATATTTGAAAGTGTTTGTAAATTTATACTTTGAATTTTATTTGAAAAAAGTGTTGATTTGATAATAATTCGTTTTTCAGTTAAGCCATATATGGTATTTTTACGTTGTTTTACATCATAAAAAAAACGACCAAAAAGCAGAAATAGTCCTATTAAGACAAAAGGAATTCCAAATAGTAGAAACACAAATGGCGCACCAGTTGTATAAGCAGAATACATCCAAAAAGTTATAAATCCACACCAAAAAATACTAAATGGAATGAGAAAAATATCGATTTGTCTAAAAAAAAATCCACTTTTTGGTTTTCCTGCCCAAAGGATGCTTTCATCTTGGTATAAGTATTCTCTTAATTCATTATGTAGTTCAAAAAGCATTTAGTATCATTTTTCTTGTGATTATTCTATTTGTTTTAAATAATAGGTGCGAATTTTATAGGCTCCATGTTCAAATCTTGATTGACAATCTTTGATATCTCCAACATATCTTAATTCCTTAGGTATTCCTAAAGCAAATAATCCTTTTCCTTTAGCCATTCTTTCTAGCTTATGGAGTGCTTTTGGTGAAAGCTTATCATAGATTGGATTTAATATTTGACATTGTTCATTTCTACCGTAATCTAACAACCAGTTTTCAGCAGATTTCCCAATAAAAGGTTCGCTTGAAAAATAGATGTCTTTAAGTAATGGAAATGCAAATTTAAATACTTCTTTAGAACCTTCATTTGCGAATGCTACAACCTCTTTATTTCGAACTACAAAAGTTCTAATAAAACCACAGTCAAGTTTAGAAAGTTGACTTGCGGCAATTTCAGCAATTCCTATCCATTCAATTTCATGACCCTGTTTTTTTCGTTCGATATCAAACCATAAATAAAAATCTCTGATTTGGCTGATAGTTTTATACTTTAAGTTCCCGCTTTCTTGAGTAAAGTTGTAGGAGTTAGCTTGTTTCCATACCTCAGATTGTCTTTTTCTGTCCTTTTTTAACCAATGTCCCGCCATTAGTGAATTCTTTTCAGTTACTTTTTGATAGGCTTTTAAATTTTCCCATTCTTGGGTGAAAGCTGTGTGTATATTCAATATAAATATAAAGAACACGAGTAGTAACTGATTTGTTATCATGCTATTATGGCATAAGTATTCAATATAATACACCGATGGCTCTGCCTTTTTGGAGTTTAGTTATCATCGTCTAATTCGTTTAGCTCATCCATTCGCATTAAAATATCCATTGTGGCTTTTGCTTCTTCTTTATCGACGATACTAATGGCACTTCCCACATGAACAAGTACATAATCGCCAATTTTGGCTTCGGGTACCATAGCTAAATTCACATCTTTACTGATGCCGCTAAAATTTACTTTAGCCATTCTGAATATTTCGTCAATTTGATTGTCTATGGCTGTTATTTGTCCTGGGATAGCTAAACACATAGTTAGTAAAAAGTTTAAGGTTAAAAGTTAAAAGTTGTTCACCGAGCGTCGTAACCAAGGTGCTATTTGTTTATGTGAATATTTAAGGTTAAACATTCTTAAAGGTTAAAGTTGCTTACGGTCATCGAGCGGAGTCGAGATGACTTCTCAACCATTTATACCATTTTTCCATACCTTCTCCAGTTGTAGCTGATACTTCAAAGAAAATAAGATTTGGATTAACCTGTTTGGCGTATTCTTTGGCTTTCTCTACACTAAAATTTACATAAGGCAATAAGTCAATTTTATTGATGATACAAATTTGTGAACTAGCAAACATATCAGGATATTTAATGGGCTTATCATCCCCTTCTGTAGTGCTAATAATAACAACTCTTGCTTGTTCGCCTAAATCAAACATCGCAGGACAAACTAAATTGCCTACGTTTTCAATCATAACTATTGCGTTGTCTTTTGGATTTAATTTTTTGACAGCATTGTAAATCATGTCTGCTTCCAAATGACATCCAGAACCTGTATTGACCTGTACAACAGGTATTTGAAGGGCATCAATTCTGTTAGCATCATGCATGGTTTGTTGGTCGCCTTCGATAACATAAAAATTATTTTCAGATTTTAAATCGACTAAAGTTTTTTCAAGCAAACTGGTTTTTCCAGAGCCTGGTGAACTCACCAAGTTTAGAGTGAAAATATTTTTAGCATCAAAATAACCGCGATTACGTGCTGCAGCTACATCATTTTGGTGTAAGATGTTTTGTTCAACTTCTATGATGTGATCATGATGATGGTGTTCATGATCTCCATGATGGTGGTCATGTGTATGCTTGTCATCGTGATGATGACTGTGTTTGTGTTCTTCGGGAGTTTGAATACTTATAGTATTCCCTTCGCCACAACCGCAAGTTCCGCACATAATTTTTGAATTTAAATAGGCATCAAAATTAAGTAAATTTTATCAGATGTATAGCCTTTCCTAAATTATTCTATCATCAAATTCATTGAAATAAAAAAACCTGAACCCTTTATAATATAATAACCAAATAACGTCAGCTTGTTAAATGTGGAGCATTTGTTCTTGATGAAGAAAGTCTGACTTTTATAAAGAATCCAGGCTAAATGAAGTTGTTTTTTAATTAAAAACTATTACTTGTTATATGTGATTGTGATAGAATGTTACTGTTAAAAAAATCCAAAGCCTTTGCTAAATTATTTTCAGCACTTTTCGATAATTCTAAACTAAGACCGAATTTTTCACCTGATATCCCAAGTGAATAAGAAATAGGTTTTTTGTTGTAAATACTTTCTGTAAGGTTTAAGATTGTCTCGGGTTCTAACTCATGTGAAGTGTAGCTATCACTCGGTTTAGCGATACATTCTTCCCAGATAAATCCATTTTCAAGCTTTAATATATGTGCGTCAATAAAATAGACAGCATCATATTGAGCTGCTAATTCGGCGTCTTCCACTTGCAATTGGTAACGGTATTCTATATCAAAATTATCAGGTAAGCTTTTTTCAATCTTATCAAGAAAAGCCCATCCTAATCCATCGTCTGCTCTACCGCAATTACCGATTCCAAAAATGAGTGTTTTTTTGTTCGCTAACATATTCCTTATTTTTAATCTTTTAGTTTCTAGTTTCTAGTTTCTAGTCTTTAGTCTTTAGTCTTTAGTCTTTAGTTCTTGTGTTACCAACTACCGACTACCAACTACTGACTACTGACTACTGACTACCAACTACCAACTACTGCTTTACCTTTTCATCAATTAAATTGCCATAATGATCAAATAATTGTAACTCAAAAGGCATTTGTCCCATAGCATGTGTAGCACAGCTTAAGC
>JAUVOS010000097.1 GCA_030599055.1 Lutibacter sp. | reverse complement strand
TTTAGTAGGTGGTGCTACAGGTATGGTCGGAGATCCATCAGGGAAATCAGCTGAACGTAATTTATTAGACGAAGAAACACTCAATAAAAATGTAGCAGGAGTTAAAGCACAATTAGCTCGTTTTTTAGATTTTGATGCGAACTCAAATAATGCTGCTGAATTAGTGAATAATTACGATTGGATGAAAAAGATTACGCTAATTGACTTTGTCAGAGATATTGGTAAACATCTTACCGTAAATTATATGATGGCAAAGGACTCTGTTAAAAAAAGATTGGGTTCTGACGCAAAAGAAGGCATGAGTTTTACGGAATTTACCTATCAGCTTTTTCAAGGTTATGATTTCTTATATCTGTATCAGAACTACGATTGTAAAATTCAAATGGGCGGTTCAGACCAATGGGGAAATATTACAACCGGCACCGAACTCATTCGTCGTAAAGCACAAGGAAAAGCTTACGCACTTACTGTTCCACTAATAACCAAAGCAGACGGAACAAAATTTGGAAAAACCGAAGGTGGAAATATTTGGCTAGATGCGGCAAGAACATCACCTTATAAATTTTATCAATATTGGTTGAATACCAGTGATGCCGACGCAGAAAAATATATTAAAATTTTTACTTTTTTAGATCAAGAAACCGTAGAAAAACTAATTAAAGAACACAAAGAGGTGCCTCATTTGCGACTTTTACAAAAAAGAATAGGAGAAGAAGTGACCGTAATGACACATGGACAAGATGCATATAATAATGCATTAAAAGCTTCTCAAATTCTCTTTGGAAAATCTACCGCTGATGATTTAAAATCTTTAGACGAACAAACTTTTTTAGATGTGTTTGAAGGAGTTCCTACGGCAGAAATAAATAGAAATGAAATAAATGAAGGTATTGATATTATCGCAGCACTCAACGAAAAATCTGGTTTTTTACAATCTAATGGTGAAGTGAGAAGAGCTCTAAAAGAAAATTCTATTTCTGTTAATAAAACGAAAGTTCAAGAGGAATATATAATTACTTCTGATGATTTGATTGCTGACAAGTACGTGCTTTTACAACGAGGAAAAAAGAAGTATTTTTTATTAAAGGTGTTGTAATTTAATCGCAAGGAATACTATAAATTCTGTTTTAAATTTATTATTGTCCGATAAAAGACCGCTTCGCTCAAAGATAAAAGAGGAAAGACTGCCTATTTAACCAATAGATAATCTGTCATTTACCCCAAAAAAAAATCGTGTGAGAGCATAATTTAGAGAATTTCTTGTAAAAATTGATTGGTATGGTGTCAAATTTGTTAAACCTTTCACTCCCTTTATTTTCAAGGAAAACAAGTTTTCCTGTTTTTTTACTCGGACGCTACTATTTTATGTTTGATTAAAAACAAACTGTCTTTTTCTTTTTTTGCAGTAACTACGGCTTTAATATCTTCGTTGGGTACGGCAACTGACAAGACATAATGCTGAATTTTCCATTCCTTATCGGTTTTTACCATCACACCTGAACCACGACAAACGCCCATCCATGTGTCTAACAACTCATCAAACCAGGCTGTTTGCTTTGTTTTATCAAGATAAATATTTCTTGAAACGGGTTTGAAATCCCAGGTCTGTTTTTTATCAAAATGAGATTTACTGAAATCTTGAAATTCTTGTTTTGACCATACTTCAGAAGCATCAGTTCCTACAAAAACAGCATCATTTGTCATTTTATTAAAATAGGCTTCGTAGTTATATTCGGCTACATCTTTGTGCCATTGGTTGAGAATTTCGTTAATTACTATTTTTGTATAAGAACTATTTTTAGGCGTTTCTTTATTATTACAGGCTATTAAAACTAATACTATTATTGTGGTGAAAATTACTTTTTTCATGAATATTGAACTTAAACTGTTTTAACTATAAATACAAATTTAGTTTAATTTTTTAAACATTTCCTAAACTCTAAAAGCTTATAGCACGCAACGTTTTTAGCTTCTCACATCTATCAATTGTAAATAATATATTATTATAAAATGAAAAAAGTTCTATACTTTCTCTTATTAATAATTGCGTATTCAACATTTATAACACCTTTTCAAAGTTGCGAAAAAGAAAATGATGATGAAAATGACACAACCATGGTTGAAAAACCAAACATCTATTTATATCCAGAAGAAAACATACAACTGTCCGTTAAATTAAATTTTCCCAAAGGAGGAAAAATAGTAACCTCTATTCCTGAATATGACAATGGTTGGAATATTTTCGTTGATTCCATAGGAATCATCGATAATCACTATACTTTTTTGTTTTACGAGAGTAAACAACCTAATATTTGGCAAAAGAATAAAGGATGGATTGTTGAGCAAAAGGAATTGGAGTCATTTTTTAGGTATAATATGGCAGAATATGGTTTTCGAGGACAAGAAATACAAGATTTTATTGACTATTGGATTCCAAAATTTGGTAAATTTAAATATTATGCTATTTATCCTCAATTGTCTGATATAATTGATACTGTTATAGAAATTAGTTTTTCGAAAAAACCTGATAATATAATGAGACTATTTTATGTTGTCAAAGGTTTTTCTAATTTGCCAAATCTCGAACTAAAAGAACCATCAATTGAAACCAATTTTAAAAGAGATAAATTTTTTGTTACCGAATGGGGTGTGATATTGGATTAAAAATGGATAACCATAAAAATATTAAAAATACCTTCCACACAAAGGGTAGAGCAAAATTTATAAAGATTCCTTCCACTTAATATTACATCCAATACTTGGCAATTGATCTTGTTCAGGAATCATTTTACCTTTAAACAACAAATCAATTGCTTTTCTAATATCTTTTCCTGTAAGTAGTACTCCATTATTCGGTCGGCTATCGTCTAATTGTCCTCGATACACCAATTTATCCTCTTTATCGAATAAAAAGAAATCAGGAGTGCAAGCTGCTAAATAGGTCTTGGCAATTTCTTGGGTTTTATCATATAAATACGGAAAAGGATACTTTAAATCTTGTGCAACTTTCGTCATTAATTCCGGAGCATCTTGTGGGTAGTTTTGTACATCATTTGAACTGATTGCAATAAAACCAACTCCTTTAGAGATATAATCATTGGATAATTGTACCAATTGAATGTTAACATGAACGACATAAGGACAGTGATTACAAATAAAGAAAACAAGTGTTCCGTTAACGCCTTTTAATTCTTTATAGGATACTTCTTTTCCACTTATTGTATCTAACAGTTTGAAGTCGCTTGCTTTTGTCCCAAGGGAAAGCATGTTTGATTGTGTTGCTGACATAATTAATAATCTAATCTAAAATCCTAAATTCATTGGAATAATAAAAGGCAGTATCCGATTCAAATATAAATTTGTATTTGAATTTATATACTCCTTCTGATTCATTATTAAACATTGAAGGATCTACTATAGCATTTTCATAGGTTACTGTTTCTTCTGCTTCTAATTCTGCCAAATAACCCGTAGGCCCCATAAAGGTACACCAAACGTCATAAGCTTGTACATTCCATGCGCTAGAAGTTTGCTTTGCTATAGCAAATGGTGGGAGATAATGATTATCACACATAAATCCGGTAGCCAAGCTATCTAATTCATTTGTAATAACTATATCTATAAAATCATTGGCTTGATACTGGTTAAGTGTGGTTTTTATACGTATTGTTTTAGCAATAGGATCCGAATCGGGTTGGGTTTCTTCTTGTTTGCAATTACTAAATATAAATAATGATAAAACAAAATATATTATTAGACTTTTTTTCATAATACATAATTTTTCTTACCAACAAATGTAGTGAAAAAATATATTTCTATTTCATTTTGTACTTGTCTGAATTTGATTTAACCAAAAGATAAGGTATCCCAATCAGTATTGTTACAAATAAAGAAATAGTTTCAATTTTTGAGTTTTCTGTAACTTTTGAAATAAAAAATCCGAGTAGTACAATCAGAGCCATTCCAAACAAAACAGTACGCATCAAGGTAGCGATTCCTTCAATATCAACTTTTTCTTGCTTTTCTTTTGACATGGTGTTATAACCTGCAATTAGGTTGTACATTTTTCCATTTTTAATCAAAATTCCCAATAGAATAAAAATTAAAGCGACCAGTATCATTGGTTCTAGGTTGTATAATTATTTTAAATAAAGAAATTCCAAACCACACCAAATCGGATTTTAAAATCTCTATACGGTTGTGTGGGAGTTACAAAATAGGTGCGACCCGTAAAAAAGGAAGAAATATTTTCCGTCTTAAAATACAGACGTGTACGACGTATTTGTGCGTTTACAAAGAAATCTAACATCGGATAATTACCTATTTCCATAGTATCTTGTAATCTAAATTCGTTTAACAACGGATTAAACTCATCGGCTTTGTAATTTGTAAAATATTTAAAAGTAAAACCTGTTTGCAAAAACAAGGGATCGCCTTTAAAAATGTAATCTGTAAAATAAAGGCTATTTTCTGTCACTACTTCTGGCACACGAAACACCTCATTTCCTGAAACTACTTTTTGGTATAACAGCATATTATCAAGTGTGAATTTTTTATAGCTTAAGGCTTTATGGGCTTTTGCTTTTATATACGTTAGAACGTCTGAATATTGTTGGGGTTTGGATGCGCTATCGAAATACGTATAATTCTCTTTTAAAGCTGTGCTAACTTCCAGATCAAGTAATTTTTCAGATTGAAATGAAAAACCTAAAAACTGCGTATTCTCATTACTAAAAGCGGTATGCCAGTTATAATTGATATAATTACTTTGGAACAATAAAAAATTAAAATTCGGCGCTTGCGATTTTATAGATAAAGTGGCTTTTGCAGTAAACAAACTATCTTTTGCATAACTTGCTGTTCCGGCAAGATAATTTCCTGTAAAATCTCCACTAATAATTGTTCCGATTTTAGTTTTTAAGGAAAAGGTTTTAAATGCAGCATCCCAATTTGCTTCAGTCGTAATTGTATTGCCTTTTAATTTTTCGGGTATGGTTTGATTATTTAAATATAAGATATTAGAATACCCGTAATTGTGTTGTGATAGCGTTGTTTTAAATCCTATTGATCCTAAAATGTAAGGCGACTTAAACTTTGCAAACAAAGTATTATCCATGGTTTTATGATAGGTGCTATCGGCAATTGTATTTTGATAAGCTACTCCTATAAATTCACTCGCCTGACTTTGGGTAAAATTATAGTGTTTTTTTGAATACGTAAACTCATGCCCGATTTTCAAGTCCGATTTTCTGAGTTTTACCGTATCTTGATGTTGCCATAAATCATAAGAATGTTCAAAATAATAACGTTTTCCTATCAACTGACTTTCGGCATTTGTATAATTTACTTCCAAACGTTCTCTATCATAAAACTCACTATTATCTGTAACAAATAGATCGAACGAAGCAGGTGTCAATCCACCATTTTCTTGGTTGAGTAAATTGTGTGCAGCAAAATGTGTTCTTGCTTGGTATTTTTTGTTTTTAGATGTAAAACTAGCAGTTGTTCTAAAATTTTGATGACTTGCCAAAGTATTGCGATAATCGCCTAAAGAACGCAAACCTTTATACGCAATCGAAAGGTTTAACTCAGGACTAATATTGGTGGTTAACACCGAATTTAAAACTTGCCCTTGTTGTATTCCTGTTCTAAAAAATAGTTCAGAGGTAGGCGTTGGAACTCTAAAGTAGGAAATGTTTTCTCGTTCTAAAAAATCTATATGTTTGGCACGTATCCCCATTTTTGGGAGTAAACTAACTTTACTAAAATCATAGCCCAAGTGGTTATAGGCTGTTCCTAGATTATGAAAAGATTGTAATTCAAATTTATCCTTTCTTAAGTGATTAAATAAACGTTCTTTTTTTAAGGAAAGTGTCGTGTCAACTACAGTTGTATCTTTTGAGTAGGAAATTATTTTATAATCTGTATAATGTGTTTTTGCACTTAGTTCAACTGTTGTTTCATCATTAAATCTATTTCCGGATATCGTGTCGCTTAATTGACGTCCGCTTAAGATTTGCCCTTGTGGTTCTAGCGAAGGTTTTTTTCTAATCTGAGCCACAGCGGTCACATTAAAAAGAAAGAATAATAACAACAAAACTGTATTACGCAACATAATAGATTTTATAAAGTACGTTTAAACACTATTTCGAGTCCAAAATTGCATAAAAAATCCTTATTTTGCCGTATTAATAGGTAAAAATCGTGTTAAAGTTACAAGTATATCCCAATTTAGTAGAGGCAGGAACTGATGAAGCCGGTAGAGGCTGTTTGGCGGGACCTGTAGTTGCTGCTGCGGTTATCTTACCAAAAGGTTTTAACAATTCCCTTTTAAATGATTCTAAAAAATTGACCCGTAAACAACGAGAATTCCTTCGTCCAATCATAGAAAAAGAAGCTTTATCTTATGGAATTGCTTTCGTTTACCAAGAAGAAATTGATGAACTAAACATTTTACGAGCCTCAATTGTAGCCATGCACAGGGCTCTTGAAAAAATGAATATTGCTCCTGAGTTTATCAGTGTAGATGGCAACAAATTTGTAGCCTATAAAAATATTCCGCATCAAACAATTGTAAAAGGTGATGGAAAATATATGAATATTGCTGCTGCTTCGGTTTTAGCCAAGACCTACCGAGATGCCTATATGGAGAAAATTCATTTAGATTTCCCACAATACGATTGGGAAAACAACAAAGGATATCCTACCCTAAAACACCGAGATGCTATTCGTGAATTTGGGAGTTGCCTGCATCATCGGAAGAGTTTTAAGTTGTTACCCGAGCAATTGAAATTAGATTTATAATAGTACCCTTCAAGGGTTTCAAACCCTTGAAGGGTAAAGGTACTTGTTTATAAGCGGCGTATTCGAATCTTAAAAGCGGCAAATGCTAAAGTCATCAACGGACTGATCAAATTAAAAAAAGCAAATGGAACATAAGCGACAGTAGCGACACCAAGTACACCAGCATTGTAAGCGCCACCTGTATTCCATGGGAAAAGCACCGAAGTTACCGTACCGGAATCCTCCAAAGTTCTACTTAAATTTTCAGGTGCTAAACCTTTGTCTTTAAAAGCTTCGGCATACATTTTTCCAGGAACTACAATTGCCAAATATTGGTCGGAAACGGTTCCGTTAAAGAAAATACAAGTTACGGTAGTACTGGCAAAAACACCAAAATCTCCTTTTGCCATCCTAAGCAATGCATTGCTAATACTTTTTAAAGCGCCAATAGCTTCCATAATTCCCCCAAAAACCATAGCAGATAAAATTAGCCATATTGTAGGTAGCATTCCTTTCATGCCTCCTGAAGAAAAAAGATCATTTAAAATAGAACTATTTGTTTCAATGCTAACCTCCGAAACAATGGCATTCATCACTGCTTTATACGAATCGTGAATATTTAAAGTGTCTAAGCCTAAAATTGCCTGTAAAACTTGTGGTTGGGCAATAACTGCGGCTATACCTCCTAAAATTGTTCCTGCTAAAAGTGCCACTACAGGTTCTACTTTTTTAATAATTAGAAAAATTACAGCTGCGGGAACTAGTAGTAACCATGCAGAAACATTAAACGTGTTTTTGATACCTTCAAGTATTTCTAAATTTTGCATTTCGCCACGAGTATCTTGAAAAAAACCAAGGATTATAAATAATACTATTGCAATAGTAATGGAAGGACCCGTAGTATATAACATATAGCGAATATGTTTAAAAAGATTGATATTTGCCATAGCTGCCGCCAAATTAGTGGTGTCTGACATCGGAGAAATTTTATCGCCAAAATAGGCTCCTGAAATAACCGCACCAGCGATCATTCCTTCATGAATACCCAAGCCTTTTCCAATACCAATTAATGCAATACCAATAGTAGCGGTTGTACCCCAACTACTACCTGTTAACAAAGAAATTACGGCAGAAATAATTACTGCTACCGCTAAAAAAACAGTCGGGTTTAGTATTTGTAACCCATAATAAATCATCGTGGGAATCACACCACCTATTAACCAGGTTCCTGCCAGACTTCCTACAAAAAGGAGAATTAATATCGCTCCACTTGTCGTTTTAATGTTGTTATAAACACTTTCAAGCATGTCATTAAAAGTCACTTTATTACGAAGCCCAATCATAGCCGCTACAAAGCCCATCAATAGTAGGGCAAATTGGTTGGCACCAGCAGTAGCTTCATCGTGATAAATCATCAAAACATTATAACTCAACAAAGCCATCAATAAAAAAATAGGCAATAATGCCCAAAATAGTGGGAGGTCTTTAGTTGTAGATTTTGGCATAAAACTAAGCTTGAAAATTTGAACAGGTAATATTACGGAAAAAAATTGGTTGTCGATTGTCAGTTGTTGGGTACTGAGGATAATTTAAGTGCGGTTATCTATTTAGGTTTTTTGTAAAAAAGTGAATAATACATGAGTGTTTAAACAAACTTATATGGAGTTTGTTTCAAACGAACGAAAGGCAAAAAGAGAATACAAAAACTAAACCGCCAAAGTCTCCAATATTCCTACTTCAATCATACATTCTCGGATACCTTGGTAAGTTTTTTCAATGTTATGATCTAAGCCCATGGAAAAGCGAACTAATCCTGGTGATAAGCCCATTTCTATTTGTTCGTCTTCGGGTACTTCACTGGATGTTCCGGCGCCGGGTGCGTTAAATAAAGTACGATAAAAACCGAGGCTTACGGCTAAGTCACCCAAGCCTTTTTTCTGCATTAACTCCATGAATTTATCTGCTTTTGGCAAAGTAAGCGCATCAATAGTAATCATGCCTCCAAAACCAAATTCAGGATTATGAAGTGTTTTAAAAAGCTCGTGGTCTTTATGACTTGCCAAGCCCGGATAAACGATTCTAGCGCCGTCTTGTTCTAATTTACGAGATACATACATGGCATTTTCACTGTGTTTTTGAATACGAATGGCTAAAGTTTTGGTGTTTTTTAAAATACTGGCACTTCG
>JAUVOS010000065.1 GCA_030599055.1 Lutibacter sp. | reverse complement strand
TTTAATTATAGGGGAAATAATCCAAAACCATTTCTTGAATATATGAAAAACAAATAAAAACAAAGCATAACAAAGGCTCATATGCAATAGCGGCGGCAGTCGTTTGCACGGTTTCCTCGACGATTCCTTATCGGTCTTGCCGACCGAAAACGAATCATCTTCGTTGTCCGCCACTGCACATAGCCAGAACGTTGCTAAAGTTACTTCTCAATACGGGTTATTTGTGTCCAAAAATATACAATAATTCTTTTATCATTACTCCCCAACTTTTAGATCTGACCCAAAACTATTCATCATTCACTAAAAATTTCCAAATAAAAGTTCCAAGTAAACCACCAATTATTGGGGCGACGATAAACAGCCACAATTGTGAAATAGCCGTACCTCCTACAAATAATGCCGGGCCAATACTACGTGCTGGATTTACCGATGTTCCGGTAATCTGAATGCCTACCAAATGAATCATTGTCAGTGCAAAACCAATTGCAATACCGGCAAATTTTCCATTTGCTTTAGTACTTGTAGCACCAAAAATAACTAGTAAAAATATCGCTGTTAAAACGACCTCTGCGATAAAAGCAGCTTGCATACTATACTCTCCTAGATAACCGGCGCCAAAGCCATTTTGACCTAAGCCGTTGGCTACATCAAATCCTGATTTACCACTGGCAATAAGATATAAAGCTCCTGCACCTATAATGGCTCCGATAATTTGAGCAACAATATAGCTCAAGCTATCTTTTAGGCTAATCTTTCCTGCGGCAAGCATACTTACCGTAATAGCGGGATTGATGTGACATCCTGAAATAGGTCCAATTGCGTAAACCATAGACATAACGGCAATACCAAAGGCAAAGGAAATACCTAATACACCAATATCTCCTCCGGCGATTACAGCACTACCTGCTCCAATAAATACGAGAACGAAAGTACCAAAAAGTTCTGCGAAAAATTTTTTCATTTTTGTTTGGGTTTTTGAATTAATAAGTCCGCAAGGTATAAAAAAAGTAGTAACTTCGTAAATCAATTAGTTTTCGATATGAACATAGCCATAATTGCCCACGATGGGAAAAAAGCAGAAATGATTCAATTTCTAATGGATTATAAAGCCATTTTAGCACAAAAGAATATTCATCTAACCGCTACCGGAACCACAGGAGAAAAAGCTGAAAAAGCAGGTTTTCTTGTTAAAAAAGTTTTATCAGGTCCGATGGGTGGAGATGCACAAATAGCTGCCAAATTAGCGGAAGGCAAAATTGATTTAGTCATATTTTTTAGAGACCCACTAGAAAAACACCCGCATGAACCGGATATTTTTACGCTCATGCGTTTGTGTGATGTCCATAATATTCCGCTAGCTACTAATCCGGCTACGGCAGAATTATTGATTAAGGCTATATAAAACGAGCCTTTTCTATTTTAAGAAGTGGTGATGTGGTGAATCACTCCATATTTTTTCTATTTCTCACTAACAGCAATCATAGAAATCTCTACAGCGACACCTAAAGGTAGTTTCGCTACTTGTACTGTTTCACGAGCAGGAGCCGTTGCTTCATCAAAAAATTCGCCATATACCGCATTTATATCTCCAAAATCATTCATATCTTCAATAAAAATTGAAGTTTTAACTACATTATTAAAACTTAAATCAGCTTCGGTTAAGATTGCTTCTAAGTTTTTCATCACTTGTCTTGTTGCGTCCTTAATACCTGTCTCTACTAATTTTCCGGTCTTAGGGTTCATAGGAAGTTGCCCAGAAATATATAAAGTATTTCTTGAGAAAGTTGCTTGGTTATAAGGTCCTATTGGCATAGGTGCATTTGGTGTTTTAATAATTTTTTTCATACTAAGAAATTTATGTTTATTGTTTAATGTTTGTTTTAATTATTTTTAATCCGACGGATATTAACCGAAATCAGCATTTTTATAATCACGTGTAAATGAACGTCTTTCGTCTTTTGTCTTTTCGTCTTATTACCGTCTAGTTAATATGTTTAAAACAAACGCTTATCTGGTAATTTACGTTTATCATATTTTAAATCGCTTAATACGGATGATTTAACACCAATAAAAAAGTAATAGGTTTGTCTATTTCCAAACGGAACCCAGCTAAAACGCATTTTCCAACTATCTAAATCTCTTTGAAAATTAAGACCTGTATATCCCAAACCACGACCTTTAAAATCATAACTAGAATTGAATCCAATACTCCATTTAGGAGTCAATTCAACATTACCATTAAACATCAGGGAATTATTTGATATTTCATTTTGACCGCGTCCATTTGCGTAACGCAATGAATAGGACAAACTGAGATCCCATGGGATTTTAGAATGGAATAATTTTGCTTTTTTGGTTTTATTATCCGCATTATTCTTTTTATTACCTCGATTCTCTCGCATATCTTCTTCAGCTATACCGGTATCATCAGAAGTATAGGTGTCGTCTTCAGAATATTTAGCATCTTTGTTTTGTTTTTTAAAACTCTGGTCTGACAAACTATAACTCATGGTCATACCTGCGTCCGTTAACCTAAAAAGGCTACCGCCATTTGATAAATTAGAGCTGTTAATTCTATTGCCATTTGCATTAATAGCGTAGGGATCCATCGAGGCATTTACATTAATCCTCATTTTATTTTTAAACAGACTCGCTCCTGTATTCATCCGAACAGGTGACCAACGCAAAGTGTCTGCTGTCATATTATAACCTGTAGAAAAATTCAAATTGTTCAACAGATTTATTTTTTTAGCTTCTGTTTGGGTTGAATCTTTAGGCATTACTTTCGCTTCAAAAGTATTGTTTAAACTAAACCCCAAATTATTTGAAATTCCTTTACCCGGTACGCCGTACATACCGTTTTGGTAAGGAGAATAGGTTTCATTCTCATCTGTAATGGGGTTGTAAATTTCTTCATCATAAAAACTAAAATCAGGACGATAGCTATAAGAAACGGAGGGACGTATTGTATGTCTTAATGCCTTTAAACGTCCTTTTTTAAACTTAAATGTTCCATAAATATTTGTGGATAATGACAAACCTGTGCTATATTCTCGCAAAGCTTTGAATCCGTTTAAACTATCGTTTACAATTTCATTGTTAGATGCATCATACCTTTTTTCAATATAATCAAAATACCATGTTTCTTTATAGTTGGCGCTTGGGTTTACCGTAAAATACTTAAACATCTTCATATTGGTACTTAGACTCGCTTTATGATTAATTCCCGTTTTCGCCTGTTCAAACATTTGCTTTTTAAAAAAATGTTCATCTGTTGTGTTTATACGATAATCACCTGCCATGGAATACGACAAACTCAATTTGTGTAACGCATTTTTTGAAGAGCTATTTTTGGGAGCAAAAGGATATATTCTATCCATGCTTAATTGCAAGGATGGTAAAGACATTGTAATGCTCTCTGTGTTTGTGTTTTGAGAATGCGTCGCAGACAAACTCAAATTGAAAGGAGTTCCAACAAATCGTTTCGAAAAAGAAACCGATGAACTCAATTGATTTTTTTGATGTGCATTTGAATTATACTCATTCAACGAAAGTCGATAATATTTACTACTTCCTAAATTTACAGAGGCTGATAAACGTGCATTAGGATTTGCTTGGCTTGCCTGGCTATGCGACCATCTAATGTTATAATTTGATGATTTGCTATAATCATCAAAACCCCTAAGACTATAAATTGTATTGTCGTAATTAAATCCAATATTTCCATTAAATTTATATCGTAATGCATAATTACTGTTGGCTCTAAAACCCCAACTACCATTTGTATAAATATCTCCAGTTAATGCCAAATCAAAATAATCGCTTATGGCCAAATAATAACCTCCATTTTGTAAAAAATATCCTTGTTGTTTATTTTCACCCCAAGTTGGCATAAGAATTCCGGATGTACGTGATTGAGTCAATGGAAAATAAGCAAAAGGCACATAAATAGGTGTTGGAACATCCGCTATATAAAGCAAGGCACCACCTGATATTATTTTTTTATTTGGAATAATTTTCGCTTTCTTAATTCCGATATAATAATCAGGGTTTTTCTTTTTAGAAGTTGTAATCACAATATTTCTTACGTAAATTGTAGAATCATTTACCTTTTTACTTACACCACTTCCCATAATAATACCATTGTCTTGTTCAGAATCTAAACCCCAAATCAATGCCTTCTCAGTATTGTAGTTGACCATTATGGAGTCTTGTGTTGACTCCTCATTCCCTTGTTTAAAATAGGGAATCTGTGTATATCCGACACTGTCTTTTATTCCACGAGCAATAATTAAATTCTTTTTATAATCAATAATTATAATGCCCGCCTCCAAATCAACATCTTGGTAATGAATTTTTGCATTATTATAAAGTTTAGTAATATTCTTTTTCACATCTATTTGAATGTAATCATCAGCCGAATGATCAATAATGTCTTTTAAAGATTCTTTTGGCCTTTTGACAGGAATACTATCTATTCGTATTGTATCTTTTAAGGAGACTTTAGAAATATTTGATTTTGTGGAAATACTATCCTTCGATAAAAGCAAATCCTTATTAGAAAGCTTTGTTGCATTCGTTTCAGGGATTTTCAAAGAAGTTTTATCGTCTATAATTTGAGCATACGAAGCAGAAAGTCCGAAAACTAGAATCGAAAATAAAAAGATTATATGCTTGTTCTTTATTAACAAATACTTGTGAATTACTATTTTTAAGTGCACTTGTATCTTTCCGAAAATATGGTAATTTCGTATTGTTCTTAGAATCTTCATCAAGACTTATACATCTATTGGCTTGATAATTGCAAGATTCATAAATATGAGTCAAAAATAATTAAAATATGTGGGTAAACTCCCAACAATTTCATAAAAATAAAATGCATCTAATTAAGCTGTTTCCTTTATCGTTTGTACTATTGTTCCTATTTGCATCCTCTTATAAAATACAGGCTCAAAACAAATCATTTACGGTCGTTATCGACCCAGGTCATGGCGGTAAAGATACAGGAACTGAGGGTACAAAACGTTATAAAGATAAAAATGAAAAAGATATTGTTTTAGCGGTAGCTTTAAAAGTTGAAAAATTAATGCAAACCGAAATGCCCAATACGAAAGTTATTCTTACTCGTAAAAAAGACGTCTTTATAGAATTGAAGAAAAGAGGTGAAATTGCCAATAAAGCAAACGCAGATTTATTTATCTCTATACATGCAAATGCTGCTAATTACAAAGCCAAAGGAAGTGAAACTTATGTGCTTGGTGTACATCGTAATAAAACAAACTTAGCCGTTGCTAAACGTGAAAATGATGTAATTCTTTTGGAAGAAGATTATGAAAAACACTATTCCTACAATCCTCATTCTCCTGCATCTATCATCAGTCTTACTTTGATGCAAGAAGATTATCTAGACCAAAGTATTCGTATGGCAACTATTGTTGAAAAAAGTTTTGTGGAAACAGGTAAACGAAGTTCACGTGGCGTTAAACAAGCAGGATTTGTCGTTTTACATCAAACATACATGCCCTCTATTCTTATTGAAATTGGGTTTTTAAGCAATAATAAAGAAGAAGATTTCTTACGTAAAAAAAACGGTCAAGAAAAAATTGCAGCATCTATCGTCTCCGGAATTAAAAAGTATAAAAAAGAACTCGACAAAAACAGTATTACAAACGATATTATTACAAAAGAAAATAGCATCTTTAAAGGTGTAGCTTTTAAGGTGCAAATAGCCTCAAGTTCTAATAAAGTCACTACCAAATCATACAACTTCAAAGGCTTACGAAATATAGAACGCGTAAAAGTTGGCAAACATTATAAGTATTACTTAGGCAATACCTCTGATTATAATTTAATAAAAGACTTACAAGAACAAGCAGTATCAAAAGGATATAAATCTGCTTTTATCGTTGCATTTAAAGGGCAAGAACGTATTTCTGTATCCAAACTATTGAAATCTACTTCGCAATAAATTCAATTTTCTAAAAAAATGCTGTAATATTGTAATCGCAATATGACAGAGGAAAATGCAATTATTTAAATCAATTTGCAAAAAACAAACATTTTGAAACTATCAAAAGAATTTAAAACAGGAGTTGTATTTTTAGGTGCAATAGCATTGTTTATTTGGGGTTACAACTTCATGAAAGGCAGGAACCTGTTCGAAGGAAATTTAACTACCTTTTTTTCAGAATATAAAAATGTTCGAGGTTTAAACTCCGCCAGCAAAGTTACTATCAATGGCTTTCAAGTAGGTAAAGTTCAAAATATTACTTTTATCAACGATCCTTCAAAAAAGGGACTATTACTCGTAGAATTTAGTATGGAAGCTGATTTTGAATTTTCAAAGAATTCGGAAGTTAAAATATATAGCGATGGTTTAATGGGTGGTAAAGCCATGGCTATCATACCCTCTTATGAAGGAGAAATGGCAAAATCAGGTGATTATTTAAAAGGCGGCATTGAGTCGGATTTGTTTTCATCTGTATCCGAAAAACTGAATCCGCTACAAGCTAAAATCGAAAGTATGATTACGGAAGCCGATTCTTTATTGGTAGGTGTCAACGATATTTTAGATGTTCAAACAAGAAGACATTTAAAAAACAGTATGCTACAATTAGATCAATCCATGACTAGTTTTAAAGCAATTACCAACAACCTCAATGATATGTTGGAGCAAAACAAGCAAACACTCAAAAAAACCTTGGACAATGCTGAACAAGTAACGAACGAGTTTTCAACACTTACAAAAAATATAAATTCAGAGCTAAAAGAAGCTGAAATAGCTACAACTGTTAAAGGTTTACAGACAACTATAGAAAATATCAATTCCATCGTCACCAATTTAGACAAAGGAGAAGGCAGTTTGGGCAAACTTTTAAAAGACGAAAAAATGTACACCAATCTTACCAATGCCTCAAAAGAATTAGAAGAACTACTACGTGAGATGAAAGAACACCCCAAACGTTTTGTACATTTTTCTTTATTTGGGAAAAAGGATAAAGCTGGGTATGTGGAACCTGTTGAGGAATAGATTAACTCTTTTAAAAAGCTATTACAGAAAATCATGAAAAAACAAATTTCACACCGCTATCGCACGATTGTATCGTGTGGTTACACAACAAAAACCTAGCTCTCCGAAGTCTAAATTAGAATAGTATGTGCTGTGCGAATGTCTCCCGACTTCGCACGACAACAATGAATCACATAAGCCACTTCTTTAACAGGAGTGGTTTTTTTGATATGTATGCTTTTTTGACTATATGGTCTCTGATCTAAGTCATTGCCAACTGGCTAGCAAACAAAAATCTACGAAAAGTCCAATACATAGCAGGACACAGATACATAAGCTCCCCCCGAAAGATATCAACAAGACGACTTAGAGAGTTTACATGAAATGGTGCATTTATATCATCCGTTATCTTGATGTTCCAATCTGGAATATCAAGATAAAAGTATTATTTTTGAAAACTAATTAAACTAATACGATGAGTAAAGAAATTAGTATTCCAGATGAAATAATAACAAACAAAATTTATCTGATTAGAGAGCAAAAAGTAATGATTGATAGAGATTTAGCAGAACTGTATGGAGTAGAAACCAAATATTTAAAAAGACAAGTAAAAAGGAATATAGAACGTTTTCCAGAAGATTTTATGTTTGAAATGTCAAAAGAAGAGTTCAAAAATTGGAGGAGCCAATTTGGCACCTCAAGTTGGGGCGGAAATAGATATACACCTTTAGTTTTTACAGAGCAAGGAGTTGCTATGTTATCAAGTGTGTTAAACAGCCCAAGAGCAATCGCTGTAAATATTAGAATAATTAGAGTATTTACGAAGATAAGACAAATGCTAACAGATAATTTAAACATCAAACTCGAAATCGAAGAAATCAAAAAGAAGTTATCGAGCCACAGTAAAAACATAGAATTGGTATTTGATTATTTAGATGAGTTGCTGGAAAAAAAAGAAGAACCACAAAAGCCCATGAAAAAAGTAGGCTTTAAACATTATAATGAATAATCTTTTTGTAATAAATCCCCCGCTACCGTACGATTTGTATCATGTGGTGATAAACAACAATACTAAATTCAATTAAAGCTCGTTACTAAAAGCAATAAAGTGAGTGAATAATATCTTTTTTTTTTACATTTATTAGGATATTAAAGATAATTTCTTAATTTCGCTCACTTAAATTCGGTATTAAACCTCAAGATTTACAATGATTTACAGAATACTCCCCCTTATCCTGTTTGTTTTTCTTTCTTTTGAAACAAATTCAACCCCTGTTCCTAAAAACACAAACTCAGCAAAAGCTACTACAACTTATTTGTATGCGCCCAATACTTTATTTGAATCTATTTATAACAATTTAAACGCAAATACGTATAGGCTTCCCAATCAAATAAGCTTTACAAAAGCGCTTGAAGGTTATTATAAATGGAAAGAAAAAGGATTGGTTCAAAAAGATATTTTAACACTTATTGACTTTAGTTTATCATCTACAGAAAAACGTATGTGGGTAATTGATCTAAAAAACAACACGATTTTATTTCAATCTTTAGTAGCACATGGTAGAAATTCAGGAAATGAATTTGCCACTCAATTTTCAAACACATCTGAATCGCATCAAAGTAGCTTAGGTTTTTACGCTACAGGAGAAACCTATATTGGAAAACACGGTTATTCTTTACGTTTAGACGGTTTAGAAAAGGGTGTTAATGACAATGCTAGAAAAAGAGCCATCGTTATACATGGTGCTTCTTATGTTTCCAAAAATTTTATAAATAAAAATGGAAGATTGGGAAGGAGTTTTGGTTGCCCCTCTTTACCTGAAGAAGATACAAAGGAAATCATTGACCAAATCAAAGAAAAATCCTGTTTGTATATTTATTATCCTTCTTTTTCCTAAAATCCGCAAGGATTTAATTAGTGTAATCATTATCAGGTATATATAACTATATTACATCACTTATTTAAATACGAAAAATTCGTGTCAATTAGTGTAATTCGTGTTAATCCATGAATCCGCAAGGATTTTATTAGTGTAATGATTGTCAGTATATTAAGGAATTATTCATTCACTTAATTTAGTGATGACAAGAAGGTAGATTTATTTCTTGAATTTATATTGAGTAATAAAGAATAGCCACAAATTCACGAATAAGAATAGCAACTAACTGATATTGTTATGTTTGTAATTTTTATACATTACACTAATTCTCAAAAACAAAGTTTTTGAGTTAAATTCGTGAATTCGTGGCAAAACTTATGCGGAATTAAGGTTAGTTATAAAAAGACTTGCGGATTTAAGTTTTTTTAGGTTCATAACTATTTTATTCACTCAAATTTTTATACAATTCCCTGTCTAGATTATAGAGGTCATCTCTAAATTGTAAAAGTCCATTTTCACTCCAGGCAGTCCAATAAAAAATATGGATATCAATATCTTTTTTTAAACCTACTGTTTTTGATTTTCCTTTTTTTATAACTTCTTTAATCTCTTTTAAATTCCATTTTTCGGAATCGTCCAAGACATATTCTGCTAATTTTAATGGATCTTGGACCCGAATACACCCGGAACTTAACGCACGATTATTTCTTAAAAAATAGCTCTTGCTATTGGTGTCATGAATATAGATTGTAAACCTGTTTTGAAACATAAATTTCACCAATCCAAGTGCGTTATAAGCCCCAATGCTTTGAACATAACGATAAGTCCCCGCTTTTTCCAAGTTCCAAGTAAGTGAATCAACTATCTGATTATTTGAGTCATATACCTTAATATTTTTTCTAATAAGGTAATTTCTATCCTTTATCGTTGCCGGAATCACATCTTCTTCCAAAATCGTAGGCGGAATTGTCCAAGTTGGATTAAGAACCAAATAAGATAATTTAGAGGATAAAACAGGTGTTTTTCTTTTAAACCTTCCTACAATAACCTTATACATTTTAGTGGTATCTATATCCTTGATAACATGTAATTTGTAATCAGGAATATTTATAATAAAATACTCTTTTTTAAATTCTCTCGGATACCATCGCCACCGTTCCATATTTGCAATTATCTGTTCTTTTCTTCTCTTTTTAGAAAAATTAAGTGCTAGAACTGTACCTCTTCCGATAACGCCATCAGGTGCGAGTCCGTGACGCATTTGAAATTTTTTAAGTGCCAATTCTGTTTCTTCATCAAAAATTGGTGTTAGACTATCCAAGTCTTTTAAATCTTTCCAATAGATCAGTTTGTTTTTGATATCAATTAATGCCGGGTTTGAGTCATGCAACACAATTTTCTTGTCAATTTCTATCTTTCTGTAATCCTCTTTTGGGAATGTATTAACAATTCTAAGTGCTTCTTTTAAACGTTTATAGACAATATGATTCGGACTAGCTAGTTTTACAGCACTATTAAAAGAATCTTTTTTTTGAAAATTTAACAACAAGTCTCGTAAATTTACATCGTTTTCTTTTAAGTCCCAATCGGTGTAAAGCTTATTTGGATTGAGCTTTCCTTTTGAAACTTTTTGAACATAACGACTTAAATTTTGAGTTAACAAAATATCATAAGTTACTAAATCGGCATCAGACAAACTATCATTTTTAGTCTCAAATTTATTAATTCTTTTAAGATCAAAGCCCTTTGTAAATAAGCCTTCTTGTGCTACATTATTTAAGAGTGGTAGTATTTTTTTTCGAATAGAGTCACCAATCCAGAAGGTTTTGTCATTATTTGCACTATAAAAAGCTAGGACCAATGTATCTTTAATACCATTTAATTGAGTAGAATCAATAGAAATGATTTTACGCTCTTTTACAGTTTTAATTACGGGGATTTGATTAGTGGCAATCTGTTTCTTTTCTTCACAGGAAATTAGTAAAAAGAGAATCAGAAAAGTAGAAACTATCTTCATAAGCTTTTTATTTTTTTCACAGTAAATATACACTTTTATAAACTGCTAACCAAAAACAAGTTTCCCTTCAAAAAATAAAAGGTATTAAACCTCAGGGCATCCCCTTAACTATCGGGACTGAACCCAATAAAAGGAATCGACCTATCACGCTAAAGTCGTGACAGAAAAGGTTGAGGTATTAACCAATAACCCGCTAGATACTGAAACAAGTTCAGTACAGACAGCGGGATTAGTTCGGCTAACCACGCAAAAAGCGTGGAGTCTCACAAATAAAAGACAAACGATAACTTTATGAAGTTTGCACTTTTAACTTTCTAACTCCGAATTATTCATGAATAATGCGGGCTAAATCACAAGACACAGAAGTAAATTCTTAAAAAATATTTCCATCTTTTAAGCTCTATTTGTTAGCTTCATTTTACTACCTTTGTGTATCTATATTAACTTCTATAGTATGCACTACTTACCAAATGTTCTCTTTGCTATACTACTTATAGCAGGCTTCGTTTTTTTTATAAATAATTTCAGGAAAATAGTTAGAAACATCAAGCTAGGCAAACCTTTTGATCGCGGTGACCGTAAGGTAAAACGTTGGAAAAATATGGCATGGGTTGCGGTCGGACAATCTAAAATGGTACGTCGTCCTTTTCCGGCACTTTTACACCTTATTGTCTATGCCGGATTTATAATTATAAACCTAGAATTCCTCGAGATAATAATCGATGGCTTATTTGGTACACATCGCATTTTTTCTTTTGCTGGTGGATTGTATGATTTTTTAATCGGTTCCTTTGAAATTTTAGCTTTTTTGGTATTAATTTCTGTTATTATTTTTTGGACTCGTCGTATGATTATCCGTATTC
>JAUVOS010000211.1 GCA_030599055.1 Lutibacter sp. | reverse complement strand
CATATCGGGCATTCCTTCTTGTGCCGGTGGTTGCATATTGGCTTGTTGCGCCTGACTCATTTGCATGTAAAAGAATATGGCAATTGATGCTAATAAAGGAAATAAACTTATATGGCTACCATAAACAGGTATGTTAAATGGCAATTGAATCACATCATCATAAGCCGATAAGTCATTCGCCCATAAAAATCCTTTTTGACGCAAATCAAACCATGATGGGAAGAATCTAAATAATGCAAAAAACACCGGCATTTGCAAGAGCGCAGGAATACAACCCGACAACATACTTACTCCAGCTTTTCGCTGTAATGCCATGGTTTCTTGTTGGCGTTTCATCGCGTTATCTTTACCGGGCAATCTTTTGTTGATCTCTTCCATTTCTGGACGTAAGACCTTCATTTTGGCACTTGATAAATATGATTTATAGACCAAAGGTGACATGATGATTCGTATTACAATGGTCATTAAAATAATAATCAAACCAAAGCTCAAAATATTCCCTTTTAGCAAATTAAATACAGGAATAATTCCGTACACATTAATCCAACGAAAAATACCCCAACCCATGTTTACTGAACGTTCGAAATCACGTCCTTCATAGGTTTGTAATATATTATAATCTGAAGGACCAAAATAATAATTCCAATCATAGTTTAATTCGCCTCCTTTTGTTTGCAAAGGGATTTCTGCTGTAAAGTGTTTTGTAAATAGTGTATCTTTTTCCTCATCATCTACTAAGTTTTCAAGTTTTAACTTCGCATTTTCAATAGGTATGTCTGCATTTAATATTGAAGTGAAAAACTGTTGTCTAAAAGCAATCCAATCAATTGATTCTAATTCCTCACTTTTTGATTTACCCATAGAACTTACATCGTCAAACTCACTACCGTCTGTACGATACTCTAAAGTGGTGTATTGATTTTCGTATTTGACACTTTTTTCCGTATGGAAAGTTTTCATATCCCATTTTAAATCAATGGGTTTTGAACTATCAATAACATCTTTAAGTCCCTGAGATCGTATGGTAAAATCAATTAAGTAATTGTTCGGTTTTAAGGTATAACGATATTCTAAAAAGCGATCTTTTGACACCTTTAATCGCATTGAGAGATTGGTATGCCCTGATTCTTCAGTTAGTGTAGGTTCGAAATACATATCATTTGTATTTAAAACTCTATTGTCTAAGGTTGAAAAATCAATTTGTAGGTCAGCATTGTGATCTTTGATTAAATACAAAGGTTTCTGATCAAATGTTTTGTGTTTTTTTAATAGAATTTCCTCAATTTTCCCTCCTTTATTAGCTACGACTATTTTTAAAACATCATTTTCAATTGTGGTTGTTTGATCTTTTGCCGAAGCTAATGAAACACTATACGAAAAAGCCCCTAATCTTGATTGCGATTGAACAAATGCAATGGAATCATTTGGGTTTGTTATATCCGTAGCAATCACTCCATTATTTGAATCCTCAATTTTTAAACTGTCAACTACTTTGGTTGCAACTGCATGCGCTTTTTGAATGCTATCTGCTTGTTGTTCGATTATAGCCTTTTTTGCATTTTCAACTTCTGCTTGTTTTGATTGATTGTAGAACATCCACATGAGTATCAATCCCATAAAAACAAATCCTATTAGGCTATTTGGGTCAAATTTTTTATTCTCCATTATATTTATTTAGTGTCAAAATGTCATTCTAAGCACAAATTTTGGCTTAAAACGAGGCGCAAAGATAAGAATATGTTTAAAGTTTAAGGTTTAAAGTTCAAAGTTTTACTCTAGACCTTGTATATTCATTAATTGCGTAGTCAATTACTGCTTTCTATTAGTCAAAGAGTATTCCAAAGAAGCTTTAATAAAGTCAATAAATAAAGGATGTGGATTTAGAACCGTGCTTTTATATTCAGGATGGTATTGTACGCCAACAAACCAAGGATGCTTTGGCACTTCAATAATTTCAACCAATTTAGTTTCCGGATTAATACCTGTTGCGTGCATACCCGCTTTTTCTAATTTATCTAAATATTTGTTATTAAACTCATAACGATGACGATGGCGTTCCATTACATTTTTACTAGCATATGCTTTGCTTACTATAGAATCTGGTTTTAATTTACATTCCCAAGCTCCTAAACGCATGGTGCCACCTTTGTTTGTTATTTCTTTTTGGCTTTCCATAAGATCAATAACCGGATGCGATGTACTTTTATCCATTTCCGTTGAGTTGGCATCTTTGTAACCCAAAACATTCCTAGCATATTCTATCACTGCCATTTGCATTCCCAAACAGATCCCGAAAAAAGGAATTTTATTTTCACGAGCGAATTGTACTGCTTTAATTTTTCCCTCAATACCGCGGGTTCCAAAACCGGGAGCCACAATAACACCATGGACATCTTTTAGGATATCCGATACATTTTCCACTTCTAAATCCTCTGAATGAATCCATTTAATAATCACTTTCACCTCATTTTCAGCACCGGCGTGTATCGTGCTTTCAACAATTGATTTATAAGCATCGTGTAATTCAACATACTTCCCAATCAACCCAACCGTAATCTCATTTTTTGGATTTTTAAATTTAAATAGAAACTGATTCCACTTGTCTAAATTCGTTTTTTTATAATGCGGTAATTTTAACTTTTTTAAGACGACTTCATCTAAACCTTCTTCCAACATTAAACCGGGGACATCATATATTGTTTCTGCATCAATCGATTCTATAATTGCCTCCTTCTGAACATTGCAGAACAAAGCCAATTTATTCCTAATTTCATCATTAACATGATATTGCGTTCTACAAACCAGAACATCGGGAGTAACACCACTCTGCATCAATGATTTTACAGAATGTTGTGTGGGTTTGGTTTTTAGTTCACCAGAAGTTGGCAAATAAGGCAACAATGTTAAATGAATTACAATGGCATTTTCATGCCCCATTTCCCATAAAAGTTGACGTACAGATTCTACATAAGGTAAGGATTCAATATCACCAACTGTCCCTCCTATTTCGGTGATAACAATATCATACTCACCGGTTTCCCCTAATAATTGAATACGTTCTTTAATTTCATCGGTAATATGTGGAATAATTTGAACCGTTTTACCGAGATATTCACCTTTACGTTCCTTATTGATTACGGATTGATACACCAATCCAGTAGTCACGTTGTTAGCTTGAGAAGTTGGTGTGTCTAAAAAACGTTCGTAATGTCCCAAATCAAGGTCTGTTTCGGCTCCATCCTCAGTTACATAACATTCTCCATGTTCGTAGGGGTTTAAAGTTCCCGGGTCAACATTGAGATACGGATCGAGTTTTTGGATGGTTACTTTGTAGTCTTTCGCTTGAAGTAATTTTGCCAAAGATGCGGCAATAATTCCTTTTCCGAGAGAGGAAGTTACGCCACCTGTTACAAAAATATATTTGGTTTGATGCATGCTTTGTTGGTTTGGACAAAAGTAGGGATTTTTAGTTGAAAGTTGAAAGTTAAAAGGTGAAAGTTGAAAAGTATAAAGTTTAAGGTTGAGGTGTTTATTCAAATAGAACGCTGATGACGCGGATTTTACTGATTTTCGCTGATGTGGATATTGTTTTGGGTTCTTACGTTCTTTGCCTCTTGTAAGATAGAACACTGATGACGCAGATGACGCAGATTTTCACTGATGTGTAATGTTCTTTTCTCTTTTCTCTTTTCCCTTTTTTCTTTTTTCTTTTTTCTCTACAAATATGTTTACTTTTGTTAAAAATCTAAAATAGAATGACCAACTTACAAAACCTTATTGAAAAAGCTTGGGATGATAGAAGCCTGCTTAAAGATACTGCAACCATAAAAGCTATTCGTAGTGTAGTTGACTTATTGGATAATGGAGAATTACGAGTTGCTGAACCGACAACAAGTGGTTGGCAAGTAAATGAATGGATAAAAAAAGCAGTGGTTTTGTATTTTCCTATACAAAAAATGGAAGTTATGGAAGCGGGTATCTTTGAATATCACGATAAGATTCCATTAAAAAAAGGCTATAAAGAAAAAGGAGTTCGGGTTGTTCCACATGCAGTGGCACGACACGGAGCCTATATTGCTTCTGGAACTATTTTAATGCCGAGCTATGTGAATATCGGCGCTTATGT
>JAUVOS010000242.1 GCA_030599055.1 Lutibacter sp. | reverse complement strand
AAGTGCTGAGATTGAACTTATCCATAAGAGTGCATTGCTAGTCTCAAAAACTTTAGGAATATTAACCAGAGAAGTAAAACCGGGTGTTAGCACGTTATATTTGGACAAGTTATCGGACGAATTTATTCGCGATCATGGTGGCGAACCGGGTTTTTTAGGCTTATATGGCTTTCCAAACACTTTATGTATGAGCCCTGATGCCCAAGTAGTGCACGGAATCCCTAATGATACTCCTTTGAAAAATGGTTCAATTATTTCAATAGATTGCGGCGTTTTAATGAATGGTTATTATGGTGATCACGCTTATACTTTTGAAGTTGGAGAAGTCGATGAAGAAACAAAAAAACTACTGCGAATTACAAAGGAAAGTTTATATGAAGGAATTCGTTCTTTTCGAATAGGAAAACGTGTTGGAGATGTAGGGAACGCAATACAATCTTATGTTGAAAAGCACGGTTACGGGGTTGTACGTGAATTGGTAGGACACGGACTGGGAGAAGAAATGCATGAAGACCCTCAAATGCCAAACTATGGACGTAAAGGACGTGGGAAAAAATTTAAAAACGGAATGGTTGTCGCTATAGAACCCATGATAAATATGGGTACTCATAAAATACAACAATTAAAAGACGGTTGGACGATATTAACAGAAGATCGTAAACCAAGCGCACATTTTGAGCACGATGTGGCTCTTATTGATGGAAAACCCGAACTCTTATCTACCTTTAAATATATTTATGATGCTATGGGGATTGAATCTGGTGAGGAAAATGAATTTAGAAGTTTAAAACATGAAGATAAGAAATCTGTTTAACGAAAAATGGGAATCGTACACAAGAGAACAAGATAATTGAAAAGGCAGTCAAAAATATTTAGTATCAAATTACGGTAGGGTTATTAGTATGAAAACTGGGGCAGTATGAAACCGGTAAAGTGATTGGTTCAAGGATTTAATGATAGAAGGTTAGAAGGATAAAATGATATAAGGATGGAAGGATGGAATGATAGAATGCTAGAAGGATAAAAGGATATAAGGATGGAATGATAGAAGGATAGAAGGATAGAAGGATAGAAGGATAGAAGAATAGAAATAAAGCGCAAAGCGTATTGCCTAAAGCAAAAAAAATATGTCAATTTTCAAATGGGTTTTAAACACAATACCACGTAGCCTACTCATAAGAGTTAGTTACTGGGTTCGCCCGCTATTAAAATTTTGGTATAGAGGAAATCGCTTCACCGATCCAATTGACGGAAAATCTTATAGAAAATTCTTAGCCTATGGTTATGGCATACAACGCCCTAATGTATTGGCTCCTGGAACATTATCTTTAGAAAGGCATCGCCTTTTATGGCTGTATTTGAAAAATGAAACTGCCTTTTTTATAAAACCTAAAAAAGTATTACACATTGCTCCCGAACAAGCTTTTTTTAAACGTTTCAAAAAACAAGAGAACCTACACTATATCACTGCAGATCTAGACTCACCCATCGCTGATATTAAAGCTGATGTAACCGATTTGCCTTTTGATGATAATGAGTTTGACATCATTTTTTGCAATCACGTTTTAGAGCATGTTTTAGATGATAAAAAAGCCATGCAAGAATTGTATCGCGTTTTAAAAAAAAGAGGTTTAGGAATTTTTCAAATACCACAAGATACAAACCGAAAAAATACTTATGAGGACTTGAGTATTACCGACCCAAAAGAACGTGCAAAACACTTTGGACAATATGATCATGTACGCATTTATGGACTTGATTATTTTGATAAGCTTCGCAAAGTAGGATTTAAAGTATCCGAAATAGACTATAGCAAAAATATCTCTACAGCACTTTTTGAAAAATATAGATTGGCAAAAGGGGAATTGTTACCTGTTTGTACAAAATAGAAATGAAATTTTGTAAAATATATATTGATTTAGAATTAACGATAAAAATTCATTTCATCCAAATATTTCCAAACCTTATTAGGTAAAAGAGGTCGAATTTCTTTTTTTTCTTTTATTGCTTTTCGAATGGCTGTTGCAGAAATTTGAATAATTGGGGCACTTATTTTGTGAATTTTTGAATGGTTTTCGAATTGCTTATCAATTTTTTTATCTGAAATTCGTGGATAGACATATAGCTCATAGTTTTCTAGTATAACCTCATAATTTTTCCATTTATGAAAACTATTTAAATTATCTTCTCCCATTATTAAGTTAAACTTATGTTTTGGATATTTTTCTTCGAGATATGTTAATGTATTAACGGTATAATTGGGTTGAGTTAATGAAAATTCGACATCAGACACTTGCAATTTTGTATAGTCTTCAACGGCGATTCGCACCATCGCCAAACGATGATTATCTGCCAACAAAGATTTCTTTTCTTTATGCGGATTTAAAGGAGTAACGACAAACCAAACAGCATCTAAATCACTATTTTCTACAAGATGGTTAGCTATAATCAAATGCCCAATATGAATCGGATTAAAAGTGCCAAAAAAAAGTCCAATTTTCATATACTCAGATTTTATTGGTCTCAAATGTAGTTAAAACTATGCACTTTAGTGCATCTCGCTTTAGCTTCAAAAATTTTTACACGAATTCCACAAATTAACACGAATTCATTGCTTTAAGAATTTCACGAAGCAGACTTTCAGTCTGCCAAACCAAACCTATGGACTTCTAGGCCATAGCGGTTTAGTATTCAATGAATTGTTTTACTAATTTATAAGCTTCCTTACGTGCTCTTTCAAGATTATCATTAACTACAATTACATCAAATTGGTCTTGGAATCCTAGTTCTTTATTCGCTTTCGCCAAACGTTCTTGTATTTTTTCTTCGCTATCTGTTCTTCTATTTCGCAATCGTTTTTCTAATTCGGCTACAGATGGAGGTTTTACAAAGATAGCCAAAGTATCTTCCGAATATAGTTCTTTAAGGTTTAAACCGCCAATAACATCAATATCAAAAACTACATTTTTACCTTTCTTCCGAATACGTTTTATTTCCTTTTTATAGGTACCGTATAAATTATCTTTATAAACCTCTTCCCATTCAGCAAAAGCTTCTTTTTTTATTTTTCTCTTGAACTCTTTCGTGGTTATAAAATAATAATCTTTTCCGTTTTTT
>JAUVOS010000004.1 GCA_030599055.1 Lutibacter sp. | reverse complement strand
GATGACCATGATTACGGAGTAAATGATGGTGGTATGGAATATCCAAAAAAGGAAGCATCTCAAGAACTTTTTTTAGATTTTATCGATGTACTTTGTCTAGATGACAGACGCAAACAAAAGGGCACTTATCACAGTAAAAATTATGAAGTTAATGGGAAAAACATAAAAATAGTTCTACTGGATACACGTTATTTTAGGACTGCCTTAACCAAAGATAAAAATCCGAATAAACGTTACAAAACAAACAAATATGGAGAAGGCACTATGCTAGGAGAAACGCAATGGGAATGGTTAAATCAAGAGTTAAAAGACTCTCATGCAGATTATAACATTATCGTAAGCAGTATTCAATTTTTATCAAACCAACATGGATTTGAAGCTTGGGGCAACATGTCGCATGAAGTTGATAAACTTGAAAAGATTATTGTAAAAAGCAAAGCAAAAGGCGTAATCATACTTTCCGGTGACCGGCATATTTCGGAAATATCGCGCAAAGAAATTGGCAAGAAAAAATACAAACTGATTGACTTTACTTCAAGTGGACTTACACATTCATATAGTAGTTTCACTAGTGAATCCAATCCGTATCGTGTTTCCGAAGTTATTTTTCAAAAAAGTTATGGCATCGTAAAATTTGATCTTAAAAAAAATACGGTTCGTTTTGAAATGTGGGGAGAGAATGAGGAACTCCTTTCCAGTTATTTGATGCCGTTTTAAGTAATGTTAACTACTTATAATAAGATTATATACCAAATACTAAATCCTAGTAGGAATGCAATTCCGAAAAGGCTCCAAATTTTCATCCCTAAAGAGGGTTGCCATTTCTTTGGCATGTGTTTACTAGACACCAACCAAAGGTTGGCAATGGCATAAAACGGTGCTGTTAAAAATGAGACAACAGTTGCAATTTTTATCATTGCACCCATACTTGAAGTAAAAAATGTCAGAATAATTATAGTTCCAATCGCTAATAAAACCAACCAAACCACATAATTGTTTTTTATTGGTTTCCCTTTTAAAAGAGAAGTGGTTTTTGCCATTGCTCTAGGTGATGCATCCAAAGCAGTTATTGTGGTACTAAACATAGTTGTAAATGCTGCAATCCCTACTATCCAACCTATTGTTGTACCTAGATTTGATGTGTAAAGTTCAATGAGTTGCTTTGCAAATACACTGGCTTTAGCACTTAAATTAACGCCCGAATTAAAAAGCATTAAGGCTCCTAAAGACATGAATATTATTCCGGTAATAATTGTACCAATATATCCAATATTAAAATCAAAAATAGATTGTTTTGTACTAAAAGTACTTCCCAACTCCTTTTGTTTTGCTTGTGTCCAGAGCGATTGCCAAACAGCAACATCTAAAGGTGCTGGCATCCATCCTAAAAAAGCAATAAGAAATCCTACTTCGAGTGTCCCTTTTGGAATTTCTGGTAAAAAGTTAAAACTTGTTTGCGTTTTAAAACTTGCTGCTATGACTGCAATTATCGAAGTAACTGTTAAAACCACGATGATAATTTTCATTAATTTATCAAGTAAACTATAACGTCCTCTGTATAAAAAAATAACACTAATAAGTAATAAAACAATACTCCAAACTATAAGATTATTTGTTATACCAAACAGGTGCGATGCTAAACCAGCAGTTACTATTGTCACAGCAGCTTGAATGGTAAACATAGTTGCCATTGTTAGCAAAAAATAGATAATTAAAACCCCTTTACCTAAACGTTTATAACCAGCGATTAAACTTTCACCTGTAGCGGTAGTATATCGTGGTGCAAACTGAAAAAAAGGATACTTCACCGCATGAATAAGTAGCAATGCCCAAAGAAAGCCATAACCATAATCTGCACCAGCACGAGTAGATTGTACTAGATGCGAAACGCCGATAGCAGCTCCTGCAAAAAGTAAACCTGGGCCTAATTTTTTTAAAAAGGCAAACATGTAAAATGGATTCTTTAATTAATACGCGTAATCTTTGCTCCAAGAGCTCGAAGGCGTTCATCAATACGTTCGTAACCACGATCTATTTGTTCAATATTGTGAATGGTGCTAACACCATCTGCAGATAAAGCAGCAATCAATAAAGAAATTCCTGCTCTAATATCAGGAGAAGTCATGGTTATTGCATGTAATGGAGACTCGTGATTGTTACCAATCACCGTTGCTCTATGTGGATCGCAAAGTATCACTTGAGCTCCCATTTCTATAAGTTTATCGACAAAAAACAAACGACTCTCAAACATTTTTTGATGAATAAGCACACTACCTTTTGCCTGAGTTGCTACAACCAAGACGATACTCAATAGATCAGGAGTAAATCCTGGCCAAGGAGCATCTGCAATAGTGAGTATGGAACCATCCATATAGTGTTGAACTTCATAGGAATCTTGTGCCGGGATGTAAATATCGTCGTTTCTCTTTTCTAATTTTATTCCTAGCTTTCTAAAAACGTTTGGTATTTGACCTAAATTTTTCCAGCTTACATTCTTAATGGTTAATTCTGATCTAGTCATAGCTGCCATTCCAATCCAGCTACCAATTTCAATCATATCGGGTAGAATTGTATGTTCACAACCTCCTAATTTTTTGACACCTTCTATCGTAAGGAGATTAGAGCCTACACCGATTATTTTTGCTCCCATACTATTCAACATTTTGGATAATTGTTGAATGTAAGGTTCACAAGCTGCATTATAAATTGTGGTCGTCCCTTTGGCTAAAACTGCCGCCATGATAATATTGGCAGTACCTGTTACAGAAGCTTCATCCAACAGCATATCTGTACCGTGTAATTCATCAGCTTCTACACCATAAAAGAACTCTTTTTCATTATAACGAAAATCAGCTCCTAGTTTGATAAATCCCTCAAAATGCGTGTCTAGACGACGACGACCAATTTTATCTCCACCCGGACGAGGAATATAGCCTTTTCCAAAACGGGCCAACAAAGGACCCACTAACATGATAGAACCTCTGAGTTGACTTCCATCATTTTTAAAGTCTTCCGATTCTAGATAATTTAGGTTAATATCATCTGCTTGAAATGTGTAAGAATTTGCGCTTAACTTTTCAATTTTAACACCTAATTCGCCCAATATGAATATTAATTTATTAACATCTTTAATATTAGGGATGTTATTGACTTGTACTTTTTCAGGCGTTAAGAGGGTAGCATTTAAAATCTGTAAGCATTCATTTTTAGCGCCTTGTGGTGTAATTTCACCTTGAAGCTTATATCCTCCTTCTATTTTGAAAGTTCCCATATTTATTTCCTTTTATACTTTCTTTGGTTTTTCTGACTTTTGTTTTTAGTTTGTGTACGTTTATGACCTTGCATTAGTTTGTTAGAAAGAATCAATGGATTTTTTACTACATCAACTGTGAGTTTATTATCAGACAAATCTTTTAAGTGCTTTACAATAATAGCATCTGTTACACTATCTTTATTCCACAATAAGTAGCATTTTTTCATGTGATTTGCTATAGATTGTGTTAATTTTTCTTTCATTTCTCCTTCTTCCCAAGAAATGGCTACATCTATCATTGTTTGCATGTTATGTCCATAATAACGATACTTAGAAGCTGACTTTGGATAGGGTAATTTTTTTGGCTTTTCTTTCAATTCTGCTTCAGATGTTATTGGGTAAGGTGAATCCACATCCAACTTAAAGTCTGCAATTATAAAGAGTTGGTCCCAAAGTTTATGTTTAAAATCGGGAACATCTCTTAAATGCGGCTGTAAATTACCCATTACATCAATAATTGCCTTTGCCATTTCATTTCGCTTCTCTTTATCCTGCAAAGAAATGCAATGATCTACTAATTTTTGAATATGACGTCCATATTCCGGTATTGCCATAGCAGGTCTTTCTGAATTATATTCTAAATCAAACTCCATAAAAGTACTTTTATATTTTTTCTGTTATATGTTGCAAATTACTCATTTTTATTCGGAATACAAATAAGTTCTAATGCTTTTAAAAAAAAGTTTTTGGTTAAGTGGTGTCCTTAAGTAATTATATACCTAATATCTTAGCATCAATAAAAAAATTAGTAAAGATCTTTAATTCTAATTCTTCGGTGACCACTTCATCAGTGGCGATTTCTATCCAAATAATAATGTCTTCTTTTACTATAAAATCAGACAAATCTTTATCTACAATTTCAAGGTCAATAGTTGCGCCTATATCATCACTAATGTTTTCTTTTGTTGCAATTAGCACTTTTTCCATGCCTCCATTAGCATCAGCATCATCCAAATAAAAACTTACAGACTTTAAAAAAGAGAAATTTGCACCCGTTGGACTTAATAATTGTAAGGATGCCTCTGTGAGTTTTACCTCTTCTATTAAATCTGGACTTGTATTATATTCATCAAATGTTTCTGCACTATTTGTCTCTACAGGAAAAGGTATTGCAGTAGGTTCTTCAATAATAAACGGAAATGGCGGTAAAGTTTCAGTAAAGTCAAAAGATTTATTGAAATGAGTCCATTCGTCCACTTTTTCACAAGAATTGTTCAATAATCCTATGAAAAAAAGCATTAATAATAAATTTTTAATTTTCATATATTTCTATTTTATGGCTATCCTATTATAAAAAAATACAAACTAATTTTGCCAAGATTTGGTGTCAAAAATAAGATAAATTCCTTGTAAATATGCAAAAAAGTCATAAATATCAGGTACTTAACGTCAAAATGTCTTGTTATTTCTCACATTCATTGAGTGGAATATCTTTTGATACTATATCAGATGTCGGATAATTTAGAACCGACAACGGATAACAAGCCTAAAAAAAATGAATTATGAATTATAACAATTATACCATAAAATCGCAAGAAGCTGTTCAGCAAGCGCAACAAATTGCGCAAGGATATGGACACCAACAAATTGAAAATGCGCATCTACTAAAAGCCATGCTAGAGGTAGATGATAACGTGACTCCTTATCTTTTAAAGAAAACAGGAATCAACTTATCAATAGTTACAAAAACCTTAGACAGCATTTTAACAAGCTTCCCCAAAGTAACCGGCGGAGATTTAATGCTTTCCAGAAAGGCAAATAAAACACTTTTAGAAGCCAGCAACATCGCCAAAAAAATGAACGATGAATATGTAACTTTAGAACACATACTTCTCGGAATACTGGCGTCAGGTGGTAAAACATCGCAACTCCTAAAAGATAGTGGGTTAACAAAAAAAGCATTACAAACAGCCATCACCGAGATGAGAAAAGGGAAAGGTGTTCACTCTCAAAGTGCTGAAGACACCTACAATTCACTCAAAAAATACGCTAAAAACTTAAACGAGCTTGCTAAAACAGGGAAACTAGATCCCGTAATTGGTCGAGATGAAGAGATTCGCAGAATGTTACAAATTCTTTCTCGTAGAACCAAGAATAATCCAATACTGATAGGTGATCCGGGTGTTGGTAAAACAGCCATTGCAGAAGGTTTAGCACATCGTATTATAAGAGGTGACATTCCTGAAAACCTAAAAGATATTCAACTCTTTTCTTTGGATATGGGCGCCCTAATTGCTGGTGCAAAATACAAGGGAGAATTTGAAGAGCGTTTAAAATCTGTCGTAAAAGAAGTAGTTGCCGCTGAAGGAAATATCGTTTTGTTTATCGATGAAATTCACACACTTGTTGGCGCTGGAGGCGGACAAGGGGCCATGGATGCTGCCAACATCTTAAAACCGGCTTTGGCTCGTGGGCAACTGCGTGCTATTGGTGCAACAACACTCGACGAATACCAAAAACATTTCGAAAAAGACAAAGCTTTAGAACGTCGTTTCCAAAAAGTTGTGGTCGATGAACCTGATACAGAAAGTGCAATTTCAATCTTACGAGGTATAAAAGACAAATATGAAGCACATCATAAAGTATTGATTAAAGACAATGCTATCATTGCAGCTGTAGAACTCTCAGAACGCTATATCAGTTCACGTTTTTTACCCGATAAAGCCATTGATTTAATGGATGAAGCTGCTGCAAAAATAAGAATGGAAATCAATTCCAAACCCGAGGAACTCGATGTTTTAGATCGTAAAATCATGCAATTAGAAATTGAAGTTGAAGCAATTAAACGTGAAAATGACCCCAAAAAACTAGCGAGTTTACATAAGGAATTGGCGGAACTTAAAGAGGAACGAAATGTATTGAATGTAAAATGGACTAGTGAAAAAGAAATCGTTGAAAACATTCAAAATATCAAGAATAATATCGAAAGCTTTAAATTAGAAGCAGAACAAGCGGAACGTGATGGTAATTACGAAAAGGTTGCCGAATTGCGCTATGGAAAAATCAAAGATTCTGAAGAAGAACTAAAAAAATTACAAACGAAGATGGCTGAAAATCAAGCTACAGCCATGATTAAAGAGGAGGTTACTTCTGATGATATTGCTGAAGTTGTAGCGAAATGGACTGGAATTCCTGTTCAAAAAATGTTACAATCAGAACGTGAAAAACTACTGTATCTAGAAGATGAATTACACAAACGTGTAATCGGACAAGACGAAGCCATACAAGCAGTTTCTGATGCGATACGTCGCTCAAGAGCCGGCTTACAAGACCATAAAAAACCTGTAGGTTCTTTCTTATTCCTAGGAACTACTGGAGTTGGTAAAACAGAACTTGGAAAAGCCTTGGCCGAATACTTATTTGACGATGAAAGTGCCTTAACTCGTATCGATATGAGCGAATACCAAGAACGTCATGCAGTAAGTAGGCTAATCGGTGCGCCTCCGGGATATATTGGATACGAAGAAAGCGGTCAACTTACGGAAGCTGTTCGTAGAAAGCCTTATTCAGTCGTACTATTAGACGAAATAGAAAAAGCACATCCCGATACATTCAATATTTTATTACAAGTATTAGATGAAGGCCGCTTAACCGACAACAAAGGTCGTACAGCAGATTTTAGAAACGTCATTATCATTATGACTTCCAATATGGGAGCACATATTATACAAGAGCATTTTGAGGATATGAAAATGGAAAATCGTGCTGAAATTACTGCAAGAGCCAAAAGAGAAGTTGTTGATTTGCTACAAAAATCAATTCGTCCCGAGTTTTTAAATCGTATTGATGAAACCATTATGTTCACACCACTTAACAGAGATGAGGTACGCCAAATTGTAATCTTGCAATTAAATAATTTGACAAACATGCTCAAAGAGCAAAATATTATCTTTAGCACAACTAAAGAAGCCATCGATTCTTTAGCAATTAAAGGCTATAACCCACAATATGGTGCGCGACCAATTAAACGTGTAATACAACGGGAAGTACTCAATGAATTATCAAAAGAAATATTAGCAGGAAAAGTAACTGCTGATAGTAATATTCTTTTAGATTCGTTCGATGGGCAGTTTGTTTTTAGGAATAAGTAAATTCGGTTCTCGGTTCTCGGTTCTCGGTTCTCGGTTCTCGGTTATCGGTTATCGGTTATCGGTTATCGGTTATCGGTTCTCAGTTATCGGTTATCGGTTATCGGTTCTCAGTTTTCTGTTTACAACCCAAAGCATAGATTAGGATATGCTGTTGACTGATTACTGATTATTCTCCCCGATAAATCACAAAATTACGAGCTGTTTCGAATAAGGTGATTTCTAGTTGCAACTTCTCAGGAATATGCGGACGTAGTTTGTTCCAAATTACTACAGAAATATTTTCAGAAGTTGGGTTTAGCTCTTTAAATTCGGGAATTTGTACATTGAGATTCTTATGATCAAATTCATCCTCTATCTTTTCCTTTATCAAGTCTTTTAATAACTTCATATCCATTACAAAACCTGTACGCGGATTTATTCCACCTGTGACAGAAACGATGAGTTCATAATTATGTCCGTGAAAATGCGGATTAGCACATTTGCCAAAAACATCTTGGTTACGATCACCCGACCACTCGTTATTATACAAACGATGGGCAGCGTTAAAATGCCCTTTTCTATTTACGGTTACTATCATACGGCTAATGTACGTAATAGTTTTATTACTCAGGCTTTGGGCTTTGGGCTTTGGGCTTTATGCTTAAGTGGGCTGAACGTTCTAATAAAAATAAATTACATACTACCAACTATGAACTATAGACTACCCAACTATAGACTACCAACTAAAGACTACTATTCCGACTCTTCTTCGTCTTCATCCTCCTTTTTCTTAGTAGCTTTATTCCAAATTTTGATTTTATCCCCTTCTGAAATACTATCTAATACTTCAACATTAATACCATCTGAAATACCTAATTTAATCTCTCTCTTTACAAATTTTTGATCCTCAGTTTCTATTTCAACATAAGGTTTATCTGTTTTTTTATCAAAACGTAATAAGGCCTCACGAATACATAAAATGCTGTCTTTTTTCTCTAATACGATGTTGGCATTGGCACTGTAACCTGCTCTTAAATAATAGCCTTCTTCTAAAGTAACATCTGCTTTAATCTTAAACTGCACGGCTCCTTGTTCTTCTGTTCCTTTTGGAGCGATAAAGTTTAGTTTTGCAGGGAAAAGTTTATCTTGAAAAGCGCCTAATTCTACATCGATATCTGTTCCTTTAACTAATTTTCCTACTTCAGCTTCATCGACTTTTCCTTCAAAAATCATCTTGTTCATATCGGCAATAACTGCTACTGTTGTACCCGGACTAAAGGTGTTACTTTCAATTACTGAACTTCCTTCACGAATAGGGATTTCTAAAACAGTTCCTGAAATCTCTGCCCTTATATTGGTATTGGCTGTAGTACCCATACCACTAGCAGCCCCTTTTTTTATTATTTGGAGATTGCTTTTTGTATTATTATATTGCTCATTGGCATTATTGTAATTTAATTCTGCTACTTCAAATTCTTGTCTTGGGATAACTCCTTTTGCAAATAAAGTTTTATTTCTATCGTACAATATCTTTGCATTATCCTTTTGTAGTTTAGAACTACGCACACTACTTTGCGCTGAATTTAGTGCCTGAACATTAGGAACAACACGAACTGTAGCGATTAAATCACCTTTTTGCACTTTTGCTCCTTCTTCTAAAAAAATCTTATCTACAATTCCTGAAATACGTGGTTTTATTTCAATTTCCTCAAGAGGAACAACGGTACCCGTTGCGACAGATTTACGAACTATGTTGGTTTTAAAAGGTGTTTCTGTTTCATATTCAACAGCTCCTTTTTTATTTTTCTTACCAAACCAAATTAATACTGCTATTAAAGCGAGTCCTAATACCGAAAAGATTATTATTTTTTTCATTTTTTTAAATGTTTATTGCTAAGGCACTAATCCAGCATCTGTAGGACAGCGGTGCAAAGCTTTCTTTATTGTTATTATTTATTCTTTTTATAATTCTTAATTTCTACATTCATAATTTTTAATTACTCTCTATTCGTCACGTAAAGCGTCAATTGGTTTAATACTAGTTGCAATATGTGCCGGTATAAGTCCGATTAAAGTGCCGAAAATTATTAGTAAAAGTACTGCTACTAATATTATCGGGATATTTACTGTTGGATTTGATAACCAAGGTTCATCACCTGTTACTGCTGAGGAATGATCTATTAAAAACAAGATAAGTCCTCCAAGAATAATTCCTAATGCTCCTGCAACACTAGTTAAGAATACGGATTCTAATACTATTTGTTGTTTAATTTCTCTTGGCGTGGCTCCTAAAGCTCTACGTATTCCTATTTCTTGTGTTCGTTCTTTTACGGTTATCAACAATATATTTCCAATGGCAAAAACTCCGGCGATTAAAGTTGCAATACCTACAAACCATGTCAAAAATTGAATGCCTGTCAAAAAACCCGTAAATTTTTTAAATTCTTTACCCAAATTGAAACTACCGAATGCTCGTTCGTCTTCAGGGTCTACTTGATGTAGATTTTTAAGAAGTAGTTTTACATCCATTTCTATTTGGTCAATTTCAGTTTCTGGTTTTCCAGTTACCATCATCCAACCAATATTATTTCCTTGATTATATACTTGCTGAAAAGTTGAAAAAGGGATGTGAATTCCTCCTGATGGTCCACCCATTTGAAAAGGTTTATATACACCAATTACTTGATAATTAATATTATTAATTTTGATATAGATTCCTATAGGGAATTCATCAATTTCAAAAAGTTGCTTATAAGTATCTTCATTTAACACACAAACCTTCTTACGATCAACAATATCATTATCATTAATAAAACGTCCATAAATCAAGTTTTTCTTTTCTACTTTATCTAATATGGGATAGTCACCAAATATTCCTGCATCAACAGATTTTAATCCTCTTATTACTTGGCTCTGCGTTCGGTTACGTGGCACCACAAACTCTAATCCATCAATATTATTACGTATAGCCGTTACATCAGAACTTTTAAGTTGAATGGGACGTCCGGTTTGGAATCCTTTGAAGGGTTTTCCTGTAGATTGCGCCCACACAAAAACAGAGTTTGTGGCTAAATCGCCAAAGAGCTTTGCAAAGTTATTTTCTATTCCTCGTGCGACACCTAACAAACTAACTAAAAGCAAAACACCCCACATTACTCCAAAAATAGTTATTGCAGTACGTAACATATTTTTTCGAATTCCTTCGAAAATTTCTTGCCATGTGTCTATATCAAATATAAATTTAAACATATTTTAAGCTGCATTTAATGCTTCAATAGGTTTGATTCGTGCAGCTCTTTTTGCAGGTAAATATCCTGCAATTAAGCCTGCTATAATTAATGTTAGTGTTGCTCCAATCACTACAACATCACTTACTGATGGATCTTTTATAAAATACTTTTTAAGTGCTGGTGTCATATACTCCAAGATAGCTACACCGGCTAGCAAACCACTGTAGCCAGCAACAGCAGTAATTAGCAAAGTCTCTTGTAAAATCATCCCTACAATAGATTTTGGTGTAGCTCCTAATGCTTTTCTAATACCTAACTCTTTGGTACGTTCTTTTACTACAAATACCATAATATTACTTATACCAACTATACCCGCAATTAAAGTTCCTAATCCTATAATAAGAATTACTAGATTCAAACCAAACATCATCTGCCCTACTTGTTGTTTTGCTTCTGCCATATTCTGAACTCGTATGGCACTCTGATCTCGAGGATCAACATTATGTTTTACTTTTAATTTCTGTTGTATTTTTTTACCAAATGCAATTGCTTGCGCATTACTCATCTTAGGATTAAAAGTTAAATTAATTTGATTTATATGGTCTGTATTTCCATATATAGCTTGTGCTGTTGTCACAGGCATATAAATTTGACGCTCTTCATTATCTCCACCTTCGTCAGAAAAAACACCAATGACTTTATAATTTAATCCATCAACTGATAAGTATTTATCCAATGCACTTCTTTTTCCAAAAAGATCTTTTTCAACCAAACGTCCTATCACCACAACTTTTGCACTACGTTTTAAATCAAATTGTGTTAAATAACGACCTTGCTCTATAATAGTATTTTCTAAAAATTGATGATCTGGATGCACAGCCCTAACATTGAATCGTCCTTTTTCACTTTGATAAACTACTTGAGGAAATTTATAAATCCGGGCACTCATATATTGAATATCGTCTCCAAATTCATCAACTAAATAATCAAAATCATCATTTTTAAACTGAATACGTCTTCCGATTTGTAATCCTTTATAGGCTTTAGATGTTTTACCTGTATAAACAAAAATGGCATTATCTGCATCATCAGCAAAAGATTCCGCAAAGGTGTTTTTTAACCCATTACCAATTCCAAATAAAAGCGTAAAAAGCATAATAGCAAAGGCTATCGTAAAACCCGTAAGGATTGTACGAAGCTTATTTTTGCTTATCGTTTGAAATATTTCCCGCCAACGGTCTAGGTCGAACATTTTGTTAGTTTAAAGTATAAAGTTTATAAAGTATAAAGTTCATAAAGTTCAAAGTTTGTAAAGCAGTGGTGCTTTCAACTTTTAACTTTTAACTTTTCAACTTTTTGGTCACTCATAATCTTTCCGTCTTTTAAGCGAATAATTCTATCTGTCATTTTAGATATGTCTTCTTCATGGGTTACAATTATTACGGTCATTCCTTCAGCATTTATCTGCTTGAGAACTTTCATCACTTCTTTTGAAGTTTTAGAATCTAAAGCACCTGTTGGTTCATCAGCCAAAACAACTTTTGGATTTCCAACGAGTGCTCTAGCAATGGCTACCCGTTGTTTTTGTCCACCCGATAACTCATTAGGTAAATGATGTGCCCAATCTGTTAATTCTACTTTATCGAGATATTCCAGGGCTCTTTTATTCCTATCAGAACGCTTCATTCCTTGATAATACAACGGAAGTGCTACATTTTCTAAAGCATTTTTATAATTGATTAGATTAAAAGATTGAAAGACAAACCCCAAAAATTTATTTCGTAAAATTGCTGCTTTTTTTTCGTTTAGTTTTTCAATTTTTTGCCCGTTTAAAAAATAATTTCCTTCATCATGAACATCCAACAACCCAATAATATTAAGTAAAGTAGATTTTCCAGAACCAGAAGAACCCATAATGGACACAAATTCACCTGCTTTTATTTCTAAATCTAATCCTTTTAAAACGTGCAATGCCGTTTTACCCATTGGGTAGGACTTATGTAATTGTTCAATTCGTATCATTCGGTTCCTCTTATTTTAACTACATTTACTATGTGAAATCAGCTACTAAAAAAACACTTATCATTTTTGATGGAGTATGCAATCTATGTATTTATTCCGTTCGTTTTGTACTAAAGCACGATAAAAAACGACGTTTCATTTTTACAACTCTACAATCTGACGTTGCAAGAGATATTTTGTTACACTTTCCTAAAGAAATCACCAAAAAAGATAGTATTTTTTTAATTAAAAATACAGAAATCTATTCAGAATCGACTGCTGTTCTTCTCATTACAAAAGAGTTTGGTGGAGTTTGGAAACTTTTTCAAATTTTTTGGATACTTCCAAAGTTTCTACGTGATAGTGTTTATCGTTTTATAGCAAGGCATCGGTATAGATGGTTTGGGAAAAAAGATGTTTGTTTTGTACTCAATAAAACTATTGCCAATCGTTTTTTATAGCTAAACTCAGGTTTATGCTTTCCTTTTGGTCAACAAACGAATTTTCATTTTAATAAATTTTGTAAAAAAATCTCTTTGTCCCAGTAAAACTGCCCATACATACAAGAGAACAGTATATATTGGTAAAATTAAAATAATAAAAATTAGGAATTTAATAAAAAAAGAAGTCTCGTCAGAAACACCGATATACGTGTTAATCAGTCTATGAACATACAATGTTGAAAACCCTGTGACAGCAAATATCACAAGGATAATTACAACTTGAAAGTTGTTTGCTATTCCCCATCGATTTTTTAATTTATTCCACATTTTTTTGTCTTTCTAAATACAGTTTTTGAAATACTTAATATTTAATGCAAAGGTATTCATACCACAGATAAATAAATAATGATACTCCTTTAAAAAGTAACGCTTGTAAAATAAACGTATCCTTTCACCCAAAATTTTCTCACGCAAAGGCGCAAAGACGCTAAGTTTATGAATGCAAGACATTTATCTTTACATTCAATAATTTTATATTCTCACGAAAAAAAGGAAAAAGACAAATATAATACCTGTTTCTTTGCGTCTTTGCGCCTTTGCGTGAAATAAAAAAAACTGGATGAATAGATACACAAAAAACTAATAGTTGTCACAGTGTTAATTGATGCACTATCTAAAATAAATGATTTAGTTTAGTAGCTAATAAAAATACATTTTTTATCTTTTTCGTTTTGAGTTCCTATGGAAGCTCAAAGGAATACGTTGTTTTTTAAAACTATTACTTCACTTCTTCATAATTATTGTCCCATTCTTGCACATATGGTTCTCCCAATTTACACCTTCAATTCTTCGCCTTCACTCTTTGCAATTATTACTGCTCCACAGCTATCGCTCCATACATTAACAGAAGTGCGGAACATATCTAAAATTCGATCAACTGCAAGAATTAGACCAATGCCTTCTAGGGGAAGACCAACAGCAGTAAGTATAACTGAGATCATTACTAAACCAGCCATAGGAATTCCTGCCGCACCTATGGAAGCGAGCAATCCTGTAATAACTATTATTATTTGTTGCGTAATCGACATGTCAATACCATAAGCCTGTGCAATAAACATTGCAGCTACTAATTCATATAAAGCTGTTCCATCCATATTTACGGTAGCGCCCAAGGGTAAAGTAAAGCTAGTAATACTATTTGACACTCCTGATTTATGCTCAATGGCCTCCATTGTTAATGGTAAAGTGGCATTGCTCGATGATGTGGAGAAGGCCGTGATTAAAGGAGTACGCATCGCTATAAAATGCTTTATTGGATTTACTTTGCCTATAAACTTTAGCATTAAAGGTAAAACAATAATGGCATGAATAGATAAGCCCAAAATAACCACACCCATATATATTCCTAAACGTGACATTAATTCTCCTAAATTATCTTGGTTAGCTACCTGATTGGCTACGATACCAAAAATTCCGAGTGGCGTAAATTTGATGATGAAAAGTGTAAGTTTCATCATTACATCGAATAATGCGTTGAAAAAATCGGTAAGAATGGTTTTGCTCTTATTTGTTGTTTGAGTAATAAGGAAACCAAACAATATGGCAAAGAAAATGACTGAAAGCATTTTGTTCTCAACCATAGCCACAAAAATATTCTCTGGAACAATATTCATTAAAGTTTCACCAAACGATTCTTTTGCCATAGATAATCCTTCAACTTCTTCAACAAAACCCATATCTGCTCCAACACCTGGTTTAAATAAGTTGACGAAAAATAAACCTGATAATAAAGCAAGGGTGCTTGTTGTTATGTAATAAACTAATGTTTTAAACCCTAATCGTCCCAAATTGTTCGCATCACCAATATTTGCTATTCCTGATATAATTGAGCTAAGTATTAGTGGAATAATGATCATTTTTAATCCTTTTAAAAACAGATCACCCATCCAGGCTACTAAATGTACCTGATCTTTAAAAAGAATTCCATATGCAATAGCCAGAACAAATGCAATAAGTATTTGCCAATAAAGCGCTAATTTCTTCATTTAATATAAAATTAAAAATTTCGGAAAGTTACTAAAAAAAAACAGTTTTAACTTCCTGAAAAAAAATCGTAACTTGCACCAATTAAATTTAGTATTAACCCAATTAAAAATTATTAAAGAATGTCAGGAATTTTAGATTTATTAAAAGGTCCCATGGGACAAATGTTAGTTAGTGGTGCCGGAAAACAACTTGGAATGGGCGAATCAAAAGCCGGTTCAGCCATACAAGCAGCCTTGCCATTAATTTTAGGTGCTATGAAAAACAATTCATCCTCATCAAAGGGTGCAGCAGGATTACTCGAAGCACTAGGAAATAATAAACACGGTGGTGGCGTATTAGACAACTTAGAAAGCATCTTAGGTGGTGGCGGAATTGATGATGATGTCATGCAAGATGGTGCAGGAATATTAGGTCATGTTTTTGGTGGTAAAGAAGAGAATGTAGCACAAGCTGTGAGTAAATCAAGTGGTATTGATTTAGGTCAAGCCATGAGTATTTTAAAAGTAGCAGCTCCATTTATAATGGGCTATTTAGGTAAAAAGAAAAGAGAAGAAAATATAACAGACCAAAATGGTATCGGTGATTTATTAGGTGGATTACTAGGCGGAGGTAAAAAAGAAAGCCAAAGCATGGTAAATCTGTTATTAGATGCCGATGGTGATGGTAGTATTATTGATGATGTAGCTGGTATGTTGCTAAGTGGTAATAAGAAAAAAGGTGGTTTAGGTGGTCTTTTAGGTAGTTTATTTGGTGGAAAATAAACACTTTTCAAATAAATATAGAAGCCTTGCATTTTTGCAGGGCTTTTTTAATAAAAGCTTTCTGAAAACAAACCAAATACAAGACAAAACTAAGGCAAAACCAAAAGGAATAACTCGTTTTAAATATAGTAAAAAAACAAAAATAGTACTTATACCTTATAACAAAATTACATCTGAATTTGCGGAAGTGGAAGGTGAGGGCAATAAATATTCAGAGTATTGTAAGAAGTTGCTATTCGAGAGAAATGATACCTTACAATGAAAAGTTTGATGAAAACATGATTATTGTTTGTGAGTATTTTAAAACGGTCTTTCTTAAATAATTGATTCTATCAATTCCGCAGGTCTCCCTAAAACAGCTTTGTTACCATTGACAACGATAGGTCTTTCCATAAGTTTCGGATAGGTTGCCATAGCTTTAATAATATCGGAATCAGAAAGCTCTTTTCCTTTAAAGTTTTCTTTCCAAATGGCTTCTTTAGTGCGAACTAATTCGATGGGTTTAATATCAATTTTTTTAAGAACATCTTTTAATTCTTTTGTAGAAAGAGGCGTATCTAAATATTTGATTATTTCAAAATTTGCCTTTGCCTTTTCTAAAACAGCTAAACCTTCTCGGCTTTTTCTACATCTTGGGTTGTGGTATATTTGTATCATAACTTATATTTCTGCTTTATGCTGTACGCTTTGCGCAATACGCATTGTTTAATAATGCTTTTTGGAAATTATTTTTAAAATGCTACACTGTAATCTGCGTATTGCGTAAAGCCTTCTGTGTATAGCGCCATACTACTCATTTACCAATACAAATTCCCCTCTTTCAATAAGTGGAATTGCCTTTTTGTATTTCATTTCTTTATTTTGTCCGGTCTTAACATTCATTACGACCACTTGTTCATTCCTACCGATTTTACGTTCTGTTCGTACGATTGTCTCGGTAATTTGTTGTTCTTGTGTTCTATTCGCTTGTGCGGCATCATGATTAAACTCGGCTTTACTCAAATTGACTTTTTCTCTTTTTTGTTCTCTTGCTTGTTGTAATTGCTCTGGGTTTTGGTTTGGTAATTCTCCTTTAAATAAGAATGAAACTACTTCTTTATTGGTATCGTCAACCATTATTTTGAAAAGTTCAAAGGCTTCGAATTTATATATCAATAAAGGATCTTTTTGCTCGTAGGTAGCATTTTGAACATAGGTTTTAAGCTCATCCATTCTTCGCAAGTGCTCTTTCCAATTATCATCAATAATAGCAAGTGTGATATTTTTTTCAAAATCTTTTACCAGTTGTTGCCCCTTTGTTTCATAGGCGGCTTTTAGATTAGTGATAATGTTAAGGTTCTTAATTCCATCTGTAAAAGGCACTGATATATTCTCGTATTTATCGCCTTCTTTTTCATATACGTTCTTTATTACAGGATAGGCAATTTCTGCATTTCTCTGAATTTTATCTTGGTAATGTTTTTCAATAGTATCGTATAGTAAATTAGTCAATTCATTTTCAGACATGCTTTTAAATTCCTCGGCACTAACCGGAGAAGCAGTAGATGAAAATTTGATGAGTTCCATTTCAAAACCTTCAAAATCATCGGAGGGTTTGAACTCATTTACAACTGATAAACAGGTGTCGTAAATCATGTTTACAATATCTACTTGCAAGCGCTCACCATCAAGGGCATGGCGTCTTCGTTTATACACTACTTCACGTTGTGCATTCATTATATCATCATATTCTAAAAGACGTTTTCGAATACCGAAGTTGTTTTCTTCTACTTTCTTTTGGGCTCTTTCAATAGACTTTGAAATCATGCTGTGTTGAATGACTTCTCCTTCTTTTAAGCCCATGCGGTCCATCATTTTGGCAATTCGCTCCGAACCAAATAGTCGCATTAAATTGTCATCGAGAGCTACAAAAAATTGTGAAGAACCCGGATCTCCTTGACGACCGGCACGACCCCGTAGCTGTCTGTCAACACGACGCGAATCATGTCTTTCTGTACCGACAATAGCTAAACCACCCGCTTTTTTAACTTCGCTAGATAATTTGATATCTGTACCACGACCCGCCATATTTGTTGCAATTGTAACTACTCCGGAGTTTCCTGCTTCGGCGACAACATCTGCTTCTCTTTTGTGTAATTTGGCGTTTAATACATTGTGTTTTATTTTTCTAATGTTGAGCATTCTACTCAATAACTCTGAAATTTCTACGGAGGTCGTCCCGACCAGTACAGGTCTTTCTTGTTTTACTAAAGTTTCTATCTCATCAATTACTGCATTGTACTTTTCGCGTTTTGTCTTAAAAACCAAATCATTACGGTCATCTCGTACAAGTGGTCTGTTGGTAGGGATTTCAATTACATCCAATTTATAAATTTCCCAGAACTCTCCGGCTTCTGTAATTGCTGTACCTGTCATTCCTGATAGTTTGCGATACATACGGAAGTAGTTTTGAAGTGTAATGGTCGCAAAAGTTTGGGTAGCATCTTCAATCTTTACATTTTCTTTAGCTTCGATTGCTTGGTGTAAACCATCAGAATAACGACGACCTTCCATAACACGACCTGTTTGTTCATCGACAATCATGATTTTATCTTCCATGATTACATATTCAACATCTTTTTCAAATAATGTATAAGCTTTAAGCAATTGATTCATGGTGTGAATACGTTCGCTTTTCATAGAAAATTCTCGATAAATATCCTCTTTCTGAGTCAATTTATCTTCGTCAGATACATCACTTTTATCGACACGGCCAATTTCGGTACTAATATCAGGTAGCACAAAAAAATCTTTATCACCACCTTTACCAGATAGCGTTTCTATACCTTGATCGGTAAGTTCGATAGAATTATTTTTTTCATCAATAACAAATAATAGATCCTTATCAACTTTAGGCATTTCACGGTTGTTGTCTTGCATGTAAAAACTCTCGGTTTTTTGCAACAGCTGCTTGACACCTTCTAGCATTAAAAATTTTATTAAAGCTTTGTTTTTTGGTAATCCGCGATAAACACGTAAGAGTAAAAATCCGCCTTCTTCTTTTTTCCCTTCTTTTATCAATTTTTTTGCATCGGCCAATACAGAGCTGAGGTGTCGAGATTGTGTGTTTACTAAACTATCTATACTGGGTTTTAATTCGTTGAATTCGTGCCGATCTCCTTGAGGAATAGCACCTGAAATAATTAGAGGGGTCCTTGCATCATCGACTAAAACAGAATCTACCTCATCGACGATGGTATAATTATGGGGTCTTTGTACCAAATCATCCATTGAATGTGCCATATTATCACGCAGATAATCAAAGCCGAATTCGTTGTTGGTACCATATGTAATATCAGAATTATAGGCTTTTCTTCGAGCAGATGAGTTGGGTTGATGATGGTCAATACAATCAACACTTAAACCATGAAATTCATAAAGAGGTCCCATCCATGCGGCATCCCTTTTGGCGAGATAATCATTTACAGTTACCACATGTACTCCTTTTCCGGAAAGGGCATTCAAATAAATTGGAAGTGTGGCAACCAATGTTTTACCTTCTCCAGTCATCATCTCAGCAATTTTACCTTGATGTAAAACAGAGCCACCAATTAATTGAACGTCGTAAGGAATCATATCCCATGTTATTGCTTTTCCCATTGCATCCCATGAGTTGCTCCAAAATGCTTTTTCATTGTCGAGTTCTACATAGCCTCTAGTGGCAGATAATTCTCTATCAAATTGGGTAGCAGTTACTTCAATTTCTTTATTGTGAAAAAAACGTGCTGCTGTTTCTTTCATCACGGCAAAAGCTTCTGCCTGGATATTATTTAAAATTTCCTCAGTTTTTTTATATGTATCGTCGTTGAGTTGGTCAATTTTATCATAAAAACTCTCTTTTTCATCAATATTAGCATTTTCAATTTGCGCTTCAATTTCTTTGATTTGTTCTTTAAAAACTTTAGTTTCCTTATCGATAAGTAGCTTAAATTCATTAGTTTTTTCACGAAGTTGATCATTGGTAAGATTTGCAACTATATCATCAAATTTATGGACTTGTTCAACAATGGGTTGAAGAAGTTTTAAGTCTTTTTTCTTCTTATCACCTACAAAGGCTTTAAGAACGCTATCAAGTATTTTCATTGGTGTCGTATATTTCCTTAGCAAAACTAGGGGATTAGCTTGCTTTTATTTTTTTATATTTAATCTTAATTAGATGTCAAAAGTAAGCAAAAAAAAAGCCTCATAAGAGACTTTTTTATTTTTAAATGTTGCTTTTAATATTCATCCTCGTTCCAAAGGTAATCTTCTTTGGTAGGATAGTCAGGCCAAATTTCTAAGATAGAATCAAAGGTTTCACCGTCTTCTTCTTCAATATCTTGTAAATTTTCTGCAACTTCTAAAGGAGCTCCTGTTCTAATTGCATAATCAATTAATTCGTCCTTTGTTGCCGGCCATGGGGCATCAGCTAAATAAGATGCCAATTCTAATGTCCAATACATATTCTATTGTAATTTTTTAAATTTCTGCAAAAGTAAAAATTTTACTCAAAAAGTCAAGTGTTTTTCAAAAAATTTAAAAAAAATAATTTTTAAAGAACTTTTCAAGTAGCGGATAGTACTTTAAGTTATCCAAAGTGTCTCTTTTACTTGTAAATCTTTAGACAATTTTCGTGCCAATACAAATAAGTAGTCTGATAAGCGATTAAGATAACCTATTAGTACTGCATCAACTTGACTTTCTTCTGCAAGATGAACCACGCGTCGTTCTGCTCTACGGCAGATATTGCGTGCAATATGACAATATGACACGATAGTATGTCCTCCGGGTAGGATAAAATGTGTCATCGCAGCTAAATTCTCGTTCATTTTATCAATTTCTTTTTCTAAATAGGAAACATGCTGTTTCTCAATTTTATTAGTGTCTTTTTGTTTATTAACTTTCTCAGGAGGTGTTGCTAATAGGCTACCTAATACAAATAGTTCATTTTGAATTCTTAACAAGCTTTTTTTGGAGTCTATAGAAATTGATTGATCTCTAAGCAAACCAATATAGGCGTTTAATTCGTCAATAGTTCCATAGGCTTCTACCCGAATATGGTGTTTTGAAACTCTTTTTCCTCCAAATAAGGATGTTGTTCCTTTATCGCCCGTTTTTGTATATATTTTCATAATGTCTAAATGTTATACCGTTAAGACACAAAGGCGCTAATTTTTTTAGTCATTCCTTTGCGCGGTTATGATATTTAATCATGAATATTTCATGATGTTATTTTTAACTTTATAATCCTTTAGTTTTTATCTCCAAGAATAAATCAAATTCGGATTACAAAATCTTGTTTTACTTGTTCTTTTCTAAAGAATACGATTCCTATGTGAAATAAATCAATACTCAACGTAACTTTAGAGTGCTTTTTAATACTGTTCCATGCTTCTTCCATTCCGGTTGACCAATGAATATCGTCAAAGATAAACAATGAGTCGTTATGGATGCTTTGTAAGGCTGTATTAAAATATTCAAGAGTTGCTTTTTTTTGATGGTTTCCGTCGAAGTATATCAAATCAAAAGTATTTTTTTGACAGAGTTTGGGAAGTAAACTAGAAAATTTTCCGGTAAGTATCGAGATATTTTTAACTTGATGTTTTTGAAAATATTCTTTTGCTTTAGAGGCTGTTTGTGGACAGCCTTCAATACTTGATATTTTTGCATGAGGTGCAACAATACGCATCGCGGCGGAGCCTATTCCTAAAGAAGTGCCTAGTTCTAAAATTTGAATAGGTTTAAAGTAACAGATTATCTTTTGTAAGAGATTAGCTTTGTTTTTGCTAATACTGGCATACTTGGCGATTTTACATATTTTTCTTTGATTTGATTTAAAAACTTTTGAGCCAGCTCCAAAATCAGATACTTCAATTACTGTATTATCATCTAATAAATCATTGCGAAAAGCGTTTAATTTTTGAGAATATTCGACAGAAATTGACGGCTCTAAGCCTTTTGTCACAAAATCATATACAAAAGGAGAGTGGATACTGTATTTAGATTTTGATAAAAATAAATACTTTATATAGGCAAAAATTGAATGCCACATAGTGTTGAAAAATTTGATATACAAGCTAATATTAGCCTGTCTAAAACACAAAACTACGTTATAAATTCAATAATTCGTGCTAAACACTTATATTTGCTCCCTATTTATTAAGATTATGTTACAAAAAATTAGTGTTTTTCTGTTTGTAATTATTACGCTAGCCTCTTGTGTCCCACATAAAAAAATTGTGTATTTTCAAGGAGAGTCACTAAGTGAAAATAAAATGAGAGAGATAAGTAATAAGCCTTATCGTTTACAAGTAGATGATATTTTACGAATTGATATTAAAGCTCCAGATAAAGAACTAGTTGGTGTTTTTGAGAATAGTTCTAAAACGCAAGGAGGAGGAGATCTATACTTTTCAGGCTATTCAGTGGATAAACATGGTTTTATAGAATTACCCTATTTAAATAGAATTAATGTACTTGGCTATACGACCGATGAAATTGAAAGTAAAATTAAGGAGGGTTTGGGTAAATATTTCAGAAATTTGTCTGACATTTTTGTCGCAGTAAAACTAGCTGGAGTGAGATATACTATTATTGGGGAAGTAGGTTCTTCAGGAACCAAAGTATTGTTTCAAAATACAGTGAATATTATTGAAGCCATAGCCAACTCAGGAGGAGTTCCTCTTACAGGCGATAAAACAGATGTAGAAATTATTCGTATGGGTATTGATGGAGTTCAAAAATTTCATGTAGATTTAACACAAATGACAGTCTTTAACTCAGATGTATTTTATATTCAACCTAACGATATAATTAATATTCCTCCATTAAAGCAAAAAACTCTGGGAACAGGTCTTATTGGTACACAAACATTTTCGACCATTATGTCAGTGCTTTCTATATTAACGACATCCTATTTATTGATTAAAACTTTGTAATGGAAAACCAAGGATCAACATTTGATTTTAGCGAATTTTCAGCCTTAGATATTAAGACATTATTATTAAAGGTTTTATCTTATTGGAAATGGTTTGTTTTGAGTTTAATAGTTGCTTATATTATTACTCATTATTACAATGCTTACCAACAAAGAATTTATTCTTTAGACTCACTAATTACTGTCAAAGATGAAAAGAATCCGATATTCTCATCAAGTACAAGTATCGCTTTTAACTGGGGTGGCCCAAGTGATCGAGTAGAAACCATAAAAACAATATTGCAATCCAGAACGCACAATGAAAAAGTGGTTCAGAACACACAATATTATATAAATTATTTGCAGGATGGGAAATTTAGAATGGAAGATGTCTATGGAAAAACTCCTTTTAAAGTAAAAATTGATACTTCAAAGTTTCAACTGATTAACACTATGTTAAAGTTGGAATTTTTCTCAAAGGATAGAGTTAAGATTAGCGTTGATTTTGGAGAGAGTCGCAATAGAGGAATGATTAACTATCATAGTTTAAAAAAACAAAGATATTCATCACCAGTTAGTAATTATAGCAAAGAATTTACTGTTGGGAAAATTCAATCAGATTTTTTTGCATTTGATATAGAAATCATCGGAACTCCACAAATAGATAAGCTCTATTATATCGTATTTAAAGATTTTAATGCAACTGTCAGCCGATATAGATCAATTAAAGTTAATACAGCAAAAAAAGGAACATCAATTATCAAACTGGTATTAGTAGGCTCTAATAAAAAACGTTTAGTAGATTACATCAATGCAACGGTAGGCGTTTTGGCTAAAGACCAGATAGAGTCGAAAATTAGGTATGCTGTAAAAACCAAAAAATATATTGATGATTTGTTTGATGAAATGGCCGGAAATTTAAAAACTATTGAAAAAGATTTAGGTGATTTTAAACAACAACAAAATATTTACAATTTATCTGCAGAAGGTTCTGCAATTTTTGGAGATGCTTTACAATTAGATACACAATCGCAACATTTTCAAGATAGGTTAGATTATTTTTCAACTTTAGAAACCTATATAAGGAACCATCAAGGTATTGATGCTAATACGGTTCCTGTTCCCGCTGTAATAGTGATGGAAGATAGTAAAATTTCTCAAAGTATTGGTGTTTTAGTTACCAAGTATAAAATGAGAGAAACCCTTTTACAAACGGTCACACCTGATTATCCACCATTAAAACAATTGAATGCTGAAATAGATTTAGAAAGGAACGCATTACTTGAGAACATAAATACTTTACGACTGGAAACTCAAAGTAGTTTAGATAAGGTTAAAAGACGTTTAAGTACAAATCAATATAAACTTAAACGATTACCTAGAAAAGAACAAAAATTATTGAGTTTTGAGCGTAGATACGCAATTACAGAGCAAAATTATAATTACCTTAAACAAAAAAGTTATGAGGCAGGTACGGCTATTGCTTCTAATGTATCTGATGTAAAAGTAATTGATTCTGCATTGGATATTGGGCAGGGTCCAATTTACCCAAATACTTCTGTAAATACGTTAACGGGTCTGTTTTTGGCTATTGTTTTCCCGATGATATTCATTTTATTAAAAGTTTTTTTTGATAACAAGATTCATACGGTTGATGAAATTGAAAACACACATAAAATTCCAATATTAGGAGTAATCGGTAGGAAAAGGGAATCAACAAATCTCATTGTTTATAAGCATCCAAAATCATCGATGGCAGAGTCGTATAGAGCTTTGCGCTCAAATGTACAGTTTATGCTTAAAAGGCATGCAAAGTCTCATATTATATTGCTTACTTCTTCTATAAGTGGAGAAGGAAAAACGATAACGGCAATTAATCTAGCAAGTGTGTTTGCGGTAAGTGGTAAAAAAACAATATTGGTAGGTGTTGACTTACGTAAGCCAAAACTTGCAGAAGAATTCGGTTTAAAAAAGAATTTGGGATTGGTACACTATCTTATTGGTCAGAAGAAACTAAATGAGATTATACAGCCTTCAGGATACGATAATTTAGATATTTTATTGTCTGGAACAGTTCCGCCTAATCCTTCAGAACTTCTTTTAAGTGATGAAACAGCAACACTAATGGAGTCTTTAAGAGAGAAATATGAATATATTATTTTAGATGCACCACCAATTGGAGCGGTATCTGATGCATTAGGACTTCTAAAATATTCAGATGCAGTATTATATTTAATTCGTCAAGACCACACAGAAAAAGGCTTACCAAAAATGATTGAAACCAAGTATCAGCGTAAGGAAGTGTTAAATGTAAGTTATGTACTCAATGATTTTATATTTTCAAACAGACATGGTTATGGTTATGGTTCGTATGGTTATGGCTATGGATACAGTTATGGATATTACCAAAATGATAAAAAATCATTCTTTAAACGAATTTTTAGTAGAAAATCTTAGTAACTATAAGAAAATATCTCGTTTAATAGTTCATTAATCGTCCATTGATATAAACTTTTTCAATCAGATTACTTCCAAAAGAATAGGGAATAAATGTATAAGAAGGAATTTTCTTAGTAATAAAAAAATTAGCTTTTTTTCCGATAGTAATACTACCGACTTTTTTTTGTAAATTCATGGCATAGGCTCCATTGATAGTAGCAGCGTTGATAGCTTCTTCTGGCGTCATTTTCATTTTGATACAAGCCGTCGAAACAACAAAATTCATATTTCCACTAGGAGTAGAACCCGGATTATAGTCTGATGCCAATGCTAGTGGTAGCTTCGCGTTAATTATTTTTCGAGCAGGAGTGTAGGGTATTCCCAAGAAAAAAGAGCAGGAGGGAAGAGCCACAGGCATGGTTTCACTATTTTGTAAATCTTTTAAATCTTCATCTGTTAATACTTCAAGATGATCAAGACTTAGGGCATTATAAGATACTCCTAGTTTTACACCTCCAATACTATTGAACTGATTGACATGTACTTTTGGAATTAAACCATATTTTTTTGAAGCCTTGAGGATTCTTTCTGTTTGTTGTACTGTAAAATAGCCCTTTTCACAAAAAACATCTACAAATTCTGCCAAATTCTCTTTTGCAATTAAAGGGAGCATTTCTTCAATGATTAAGTCGATATATCCTTCTTTATTTTCTTTAAACTCAGTTGGAAAAGCATGAGCACCTAGAAAAGTAGCTTTAATAGCTATGGAATAATTCTCTTTAAGTCTTTGGATAACTCGTAACATTTTTATTTCGCCGGAAGTACTCAGTCCATATCCTGATTTTATTTCAACAGCACCAGTCCCTAGATTTATAATTTCTTCAATTCGCTTACTAGCTTGCTTGTATAAATCTGCCTCAGATGTTTCTTGAAGTTTTTTAGCAGAATTTAAAATGCCACCTCCTTTTTGTGCAATTTCTTCGTAGGATAGACCTTTGATTTTATCCGAAAATTCGCCTTCTCTATTACCGGCAAATACTATAT
>JAUVOS010000122.1 GCA_030599055.1 Lutibacter sp. | reverse complement strand
TCACAAATCATCATTGTGGATTTAATTCTATACAATCCTTATCAAGTATTGAAAACAATTATTTACGCGATGGTTTTTGGGCTAAATCTTTTACCGATGAAATTCCTTCAGAAGGTTTATCAGCTACTATTATAAATAGTATAACTGACGTAACCAATCAAGTACTTGCGGGACTTGACAAACAAATGGGAATGACAGACAAACAATCTCTTGTAAGTAAAAATATTAGAAAAATAGAACAAGAAGCTCAAAAAGAAGCCTATCAAACAGCGCGTGTAAAGAGTTTTTACAATGGAAACCAGTTTTTCTTAATCATACATACTACTTATAAAGATGTACGATTGGTCGGTACACCACCGCAGAGTATCGGTAAATTTGGCTCAGATACCGATAACTGGATGTGGCCACGGCATACCGGAGATTTTTCAATTTTCCGCATTTATGCCGATGAAAACAACTTACCGGCTGAGTATTCTGCTACAAACCAACCCTACAAGCCAAAACATTATTTACCCATATCAATAGATGGTATTGAAGAAGGTGATTTTACGTTGGTGTATGGTTTTCCATACAACACGGATGAGTATTTAACATCGTATGCAGTAAAAACCAAAATGGATGTAACCAATCCTGCTCGTGTTAAGGTACGCGAAGCTGCACTTGCAGTTTTGGATAAAGAAATGCGTAAAGATGAAGCCACACGCTTAAAATATGCTTCAAAATTTGCAGGTATTGCTAACTACTGGAAATTTGCCATCGGTGAAAGCAAAGGCTTACGTCAGTTTAATGCTGTTGGAGAAAAGGAAAAATACGAAGCTGAATTTACCAAGCGAATTAATCAGAACCCCAGTTTAAAGGCTAAGTACGGCGAAATATTACCAAAATTGAAAAAATTATATGCCGAGACTGAAAAAGACAAATTACTACAGATGTATAACTCTGAGATTTTCTCTCGAAATACAGAAATGACGCAAATCGCCAGTTTAATTTCTATGCTTGAAAAAGTGTATGAAAGTAGTGGAGAAAAAGGTTTCAATATGTATAAAGAACGCTATGGCTCTTATATTGAAGGAATGTACAAAGATTATGATCCTAAAATCGACCAAGAGGTTTTTGCAACACTACTAGAGATATACGGCAACAATGTAGCTAAAGAATATATCAGCGAACCTATATACAAAGCCCTACAAAATGAGGGTGCCAAAGCTTTTGCTCAAGAAGTATATTCCAATACTATTCTTACCGATGGCAAAAAAACCATAGATTTAATAAACAGTGATTATAAAACTTTTGCTACAACTTTAAAAAATGATTTAGGATACCAAACTGCACTAGCGCAACAAAGTTTGATAGATGAAACTGTTAGCACTCCTTTTAATAAGAAAAATGCTGAAATTAAAAAATTGATGCGTTTGTATATGGAAGGGCAAATGGAAGTTTTTACAGAAAAGAAATTCTATCCAGATGCAAATGCTAGTTTACGTGTTGCCTATGGAAAAGTTAGAGGTTATCATCCAAAAGATGCTGTTTATTACAAGCCACAAACCTATCTCAGCGGTGTTATGGAAAAATACAAACCCGGAGATTATGAGTTTGATGTACCCCAAAAATTACGTGATTTGTACAAAAACAAAGACTATGGACAATATGGTGAAAATGGAAAAATGCCTGTTTGTTTTTTAGCGACCAATCACATAACCGGTGGAAACTCCGGTAGCCCTGTGTTAGATGCTCATGGAAATCTAATAGGCTTGGCTTTTGATGGCGTATGGGAAGGAACTATGGAAGATGTCTTTTACAAACCTGAAGTTTGTATGAGTATTATGGTTGATGCTCGTTATGTTTTATTTATCATTGATAAATTTGGAGGAGCACGAAACTTAATTGATGAACTCACTATTGTTCATCCAAAAAAGAAATAAGTTTATTTTTTATTGACTTGCAACTTTGCCAAAGTTCTAAACTTTGGCAAAGTTTTTTTTTAATCGATTTTCAATACAAATTATAGATTTACCTTCGGTGAATCTTTTTACATCGCTAGTGCTGGAAATTTAAATCCAATCCTTTTTCTAATTTATCTGGGTCTATATTTCTATGAATAGCCAATGTTCTTATTGGTAAATGTATTTTTAGAAAATTGAATCGCTTCAATACCTACTGTCATGTTTTTTTATTTAAGACAGCTAATATAACAAGCTATTTGTATATAAAAAACATTTTTTAGTGCGTGTGTTATAACCTAAGTTCAACATAAAATCCAATTACAATTTTATAACCTCAGTTCGGTGTAAGGCATACAACACAGAAATCTATTAAAAGGTGAGATTTTGAATAAAAAAACAGAAGTTACAACTGGTTATTACAAGATTTTTTTCTCTGAAGGATTGCCTTTTAATAGATTTCCCTTTGGGCTTTACAGAATTTCGCCTATACTTCTTCATTTTTTCTTTAATTAACCAGTTAGTCATTCAAAAAAATGAATTTATCTAGACAAAATTCTGTTAAAGCTGTGTGGATTCCTTACACCGAACTGAGGTTTATAGATTCTAAAATATCTTTTTTATGATATTTTCTATATTATCTGCTCTACTCATTGTGTAAAAGTGTAAACAAGGAACATTGTGGGCAATTAGTTCTTTGCTCTGTTCTATTGCCCATTCTATACCAAGTTGTCTAACATCTGCATTATTTTTACACTTAAGAGCTTCTTTAACTAAGGTTTGAGGTAAATTAACATGAAAAGTTTGAGGTAGTAAAGTGAGTTGTTTTATTGTGCTCAATGGTTTCAACCCTGGAATGATTGGTACAGTTATACCCGCCTCTCTACATCTACGCACAAAATCAAAATATTTTTGATTCTCAAAAAACATTTGTGTTACGATATATTCCGCTCCAGCCTCTACTTTTTGTTTCAAAAAGGCAATATCTATTTCTAAATTTGGGGCTTCATTGTGCTTTTCAGGGTACCCAGCTACTCCAATGCTAAAATTTGTAGTATGATTATTCTGTAAATTTTCATCTAAATACACTCCTTTATTCATATTATTCACCTGTTTTACAAGACCTAAAGCATGTGAATGCCCATTGGCTTCGGGTTTAAAATATCGTTGTGAATGGGGTGGATCACCTCGTAACAATAAAAGATTGTCTAGACCTAAAAAATGGAGATCTATTAAAATATTTTCAGTTTCCTCAATACTCATCCCTCCACAGATTAAATGCGTTACTACATCAATATCTGTTTTATATTGAAGTGCTGCAGCAATTCCTACAGTTCCCGGTCGCTTTCTAACAGTATGTTTTTCAGCAGTTCCATCAGGTAAATCAAGATAAATTACCTCTTGTTGGTGATATGTTACATCTATAAACGAAGGTTTATACTCTAATAATCCATTGAGATTTGTTATAATGCTGTCAAAATGCTCTCCTTTAAGTGGAGGAAGTATTTCTAAAGAAAATAACGTTTTTGTAGCTTTGGACAAATGCTCGGATACTTTCATGATTAAGGAATAAGAGTAGGGATTATTTTTTTTAACTCATTAACACTCATAGTTTTTCTTTGAGCATAATGTTCTATTTGGTCTTGGTTAATTTTGGAAATATGAAAATAGTGTGCCTCGGGATTGGCAAAATAATAGCCCGAAACTGATGCTGTAGGATGCATAGCATAATTTTCTGTCAATGATATCCCTATGTGCTTTTCAACTTCCAATATATTAAAAATTTGTTCTTTTTCACTATGGTCAGGACAAGAAGGATAGCCTACAGCTGGTCTTATCCCTCGATATTTTTCACTTTTAAGCTGCTTATTGTCAAATAATTCATTTGGGCTATATCCCCAAATTTCTTTTCTTACTGTATAGTGAATTTTTTCTGCCAATGCTTCTGCTAATCTATCTGCTAAAAGTTTAAGCATAATGATTTTATAATCATCATGCTCCGACTCAAATATAGATAGTTGTTTTTCGATACCAATCCCTGTGGTTACTGCAAAGAGTCCTATATAATCTTGTTTGTCTGCTTTTTTGGGTAAAATATAATCTGCCAGACATCGGTTTACTGCTACTGTAGCATCTTGATTTCTTATAAACTCTAAGTGTTGTTTTCCTTTTTCAGTTTCTATAATTACTGTTTCTTCTATTGAAAAAGCAGGAAAAATACCTACTACAGCCTTTGCTTTAATCCATTTCTCTGTAACAATATTTTGAAGCATTTCTAGGGCATCATCGAATATTTTTTGAGCTTCTTCACCCTTCTCTGGGTGAGACAGTATTGCTGGATACTTCCCTTTAATCTGCCAAGCATTAAAGAAAAAATCCCAATCTATAAATGGAATAATATCTTGTATGTCAATAGATTGTAATATTGTTATACCTTCCTTATTAGGTTTGCATACTTTTGCTAAACTAGATGTATTTATAAATTTATTTTTTCGTGCCTCTTCAAAAGCTAGGAGCCTTTTAGATTTTTGCGCATATCTATTTCTAATCTTATCATATTTATTAGTAATTTCTTGGGCAAAACCTGACTTCTTATCTATCAGTTTAGAAGTAATATTTACACTCAATGAAGCATCCTTTATTTGAACCACTGGATAAGAGTAATTCGGAGCAATTTTAATGGCAGTATGTATTTCGGAAGTGGTAGCTCCTCCCACTAATAGTGGAATTGTAAGACCTTTTCTCTCCATTTCCTGTGCTACATTTACCATCTCTTCTAATGAAGGTGTTATTAAACCACTTAGTCCAATAATGTCTACATCTTCAACAATGGCAGTTTTAATAATTTTTTCAGTAGATACCATAACTCCCAAATCAATTATCTCAAAATTGTTACACGCCAATATTATACCTGCAATGTTTTTCCCAATATCATGTACATCTCCCTTTACTGTAGCTAAAAGTATTTTTCCTGCTGATAATTTATATCCATCATTTTCAGCTTCTATATAGGGTTGCAGTATAACTACAGCTTTTTTCATAACCCTTGCTGATTTGACTACTTGGGGGAGAAACATTTTTCCATCTCCAAAAAGGCTTCCTACTTGATTCATTCCCTCCATCAAGGGTTGTTCTATTATAGACAAAGCAGAAGGGAATTCGTGACGTGCTTCTTCTACATCTTCCTTTAAATGTGTAGTGATACCTTTTACCAAAGCATAAGACAAGCGTTCTCCCACTTTTAACTTACGCCACGCTTCTACTTCTAATTTTGTGTTTTGTGTTTTAGAATTATGAATTTGAGAGGCATAATCAATCAAAATTTCTGTAGCATCTGATCTTTTGTTAAGAACTACATCTTCTACTTTTTGAAGTAAATCCTTTGGAATATCATCATAAATAATCAACATAGCCGGATTAACAATTCCCATATCCATACCTTCACGAATGGCATGATACAAAAATACCGAGTGCATTGCTTCTCTAATGGTATTACTACCTCTAAAAGCAAAGGAAAGATTAGAGACACCACCACTTACCTTAGCATAAGGTAGATTATCTTTTATCCAACGAGTTGCTTTAATATAATCTATTGCATAATTATCATGTTCTTCAATACCAGTTCCTATACTCAATATATTTGGGTCAAAAATGATGTTTTCGGGATGAAAGTTTATCTTTTCGATTAGTAAACTGTATGCCCTACTACAAATTTCTATTTTCCTTTCATAGGTAGAGGCTTGTCCTTTTTCATCAAATGCCATTACCACTACTGCGGCTCCATAATTTTTGATTTTCTTGGCTTTTTCCAAAAAATCGGTTTCACCTTCTTTTAAGCTAATAGAGTTTACAATGCCTTTTCCTTGTATACACTTGAGTCCGGCTTCAATGACCTCCCATTTTGAACTATCTATCATTACAGGAACTTTGGCAATCTCAGGTTCTGCCATAAGAATATGCAAAAAATTGACCATCTCTGTTTGTGCATCTAGTAGAGCATCATCCATACAAATATCAATAACTTGGGCTCCTCCTTCTACTTGATGTCTTGCTACTTCAAGTGCTTCTTCATATTTTTTTTCTCTTATAAGTCGAGCAAATTTTCTAGAGCCACTTACATTGGTTCGTTCTCCTATATTTATAAAATTACTTTGTTTTTCTATACGTAAAGATTCTAAGCCACTTAGCTTTGTAACATGTTTATTTTCAATTGGTTTTCGTATGCTCACTCCTTGTGCCTGATGTACAAATTTTTGTATATGTTCTGGAGTAGTTCCACAACAACCTCCTATGATATTGACCATACCATTATGAGTAAAATCATGTATATGATGTGCCATTATTTCAGGTGTTTCATCATATTCACCAAACTGATTTGGTAAACCTGCATTGGGATGTGCACTTACATAAAAAGGAGCTTTATCTGATAATTCTTTTAAAAAAGGGCGCATTTCTTGGGCACCTAACGCACAATTAAGTCCTATAGAAAGAATGTCAAGATGAGAAAGTGAATTTAGAAATGCTTCAATTGTTTGCCCTGACAAAGTACGCCCACTCTTGTCAGTAATTGTACCTGAGATCATAATAGGTATTCTAGTACGCTTCCCTTCCAAAACCTCTTCAATTGCAAATAATGCCGCTTTAGCATTGAGCGTATCAAAGATAGTTTCTACAAGTAGAATATCAGCACCTCCATCAATAAGACCCTTTGCTTGTTCTGCATAAGCATTTTTAAGCTCATCAAAAAAAACTGCTCTAAATCCCGGACGATTGACATCGGGTGACATCGAAGCTGTACGGTTTGTGGGACCCATAGAACCGGCAACAAAACGAGGTTTTTCAGGGTTATTCTTTGTATACTCTACACACAGTTTTTTTGCAATCTCGGCAGATTTTAGATTGAGTTTGTAAACCCAATCTTCCATCTTATAGTCTGCCATAGATATCTTGTTGGCACTAAAAGTATTTGTTTCAATAATATCGGCACCTACATCAAGGTATTGCCTATGTATTTGAGCAATTATATGCGGTTGAGACAGCGACAAAGCATCATTATTCCCTTTAATATTAACGGGATGATTATTAAAAATACTCCCTCTAAAATCCTTTTCTGTAAGGTTGTGGCGCTGAATTAATGTACCCATAGCACCGTCTAAGACAAGGATTCTTGTTTCTAATATATTTTTTATTTTTTGATAAGTATTCATACGGCATTCAATGTCTTTTGACAATAATTTCTTTAGCTAAAACAAAGTCGTGTATAAAAAATAAAAATTCCATACACTCACTCTTAATTATCGAGTAAAACTACAACCACTATTTAACTTATCTATACTAAAAATTGAAACAATTCAGATTTATCATTTAAATATTCACCAAAAAAGTCTTTTTCCTTCATATTTTTTAATAATTGACTAAAATCAGCTTTATTCTTTAATTCAATTCCCACCACTGCCGCACTTTTTGAACGACTACTTTTTTTAGTATATTCAAAGTGAGTAATATCATCATTTTCTCCTAAAACATCGACCACAAATTCCTTTAAAGCTCCTGATCGCTGCGGAAAATTAACTAAAAAATAATGTTTTAAACCTTCGTAT
>JAUVOS010000082.1 GCA_030599055.1 Lutibacter sp. | reverse complement strand
TCCTTCTCCATTAAAATCCTTATCAAAGTCAGACTTCATTTCAATGGTATGCTTGTTTTTATTGTAACTCCAAGTAGCAATTTCCATTCCCATCATTAGCATTTTTCCGTCTTCACTAAACTCAGTAACTTGATAGGGATATTCAGTTTCACCTTTCACTTCAACTTTGGTTAGTAGCCAACTTCCAAAAAGTTTCGATTTTTGGGCATTTGCCATTCCAATAATTGATATGAATGTGATAATAAATAATATTGTTTTTTTCATAAAACTTTTACTAATCTTTGGTTGATGGTTTATTCACGCAATGTGCATATAGTAATTGATTGATTTAAAATTTTACAAACTCTACTCTACGGTTATTTGCTTTTCCTTCTGGAGTGCTATTGTTATCTAGTGGTTTAGATTCTCCAAAGCCACCAGATTTTAGACGAGAACTTTTTATTCCCATGGCAATAAGCTTATCCATTACAGCTTTACCTCTAGCTTTAGATAAGGACATATTTGCGGCATCGCCACCATCGCTATCTGTATGACCTTCTACACTAAAGTTAAGATCTGGGTTTTTGTTCATCAACTTATAGATTCTATTGATTGGTCCCATGCTTTCGGCTTTAAGGGTGGCTTTGTTTACGTCAAATTTAATACCGTTTACAATAATTTTTCCTTCGGAAAGTACACGGTCGTAGTATTTTACGCCTCCTTTTGCTATGCGAAAGTTTTTGAGGTATTGATTTCCTTTTTGAGAATGTATGGTAAATCCCCAAGGGTTGCCTTCTAAGTGTGGGACGTTAATCAATCTTGTGTCATCCATATAGGCTTTAAATTTTCCTTTGGTATATGCAATAGAAATATGTCTCCATTTTCCAACAGGTTCATCACTCCAACCAAGTTTTTCTGGACCGGGATACCTTTTGTCAGTTCCTTCAAATTCAATTCCATTTGGATAAACCGTAAGATTTCCTTTTAAACCTTTATTCCATTGATTCTTTTTATCTCTGAAAGAAATGAAAAATCTATTATTGGTGGTATGTCCTTTTTCAAACCATACATCAAATTCTATGGTGAATACTTCGGGCAAATAATCATTATCTGAATTTTTTAAATAGGGAATTATTTCTCCTCCTTTATCAATAAACATAATGACATTTTCTCCATTTACATTGGCTATTTCTGCAGAACCTTTATACAAATCCCAACGGCTAGGAAACTCGCCATTTTCTTCATCGGCACTTGGTCCGTCTTCAAAAATTACGGTATCACCAGGAACAAAATCGAACTTACTCCAAACTACGGTTGGGGCTTTTTTCTTGGAATTTTTTCCTTTTTTTGAACTACTAGAATCGTCGTTTGAATTTGTATTGTCATCGGATTGGTCATCATCATCATCATCATCTCCTTTTTTCTTTTTACTTTTTTTCTTTTTTCCTTTGTTTTTTCCGTCTATTTCATCTTCTATTCCGTCATAGCCTTTGTCTATTCCTTTATTGACACGTCTTTCAGCTCTATTTTCGGCTTCACGCTCAATTTTTTCTTCTGCTTTTTTTGCGAGTTTTTTTAAAAATTGTGCTTGTGAATTTTGGGTAAAACCTATCAGTAAAATTACGACAAGTGTGGATTTTAATAATTTCATAAGATTTAAATTTATTTAGTTATTGCCCCTAACATGGCATTTTTTTTAGCGTTAAAAAAAAGATAGTTTGTGTCCGTAGTACTGACTATTACAAATGTTCCTGAAATTACAGTATCTGGATTCATAGTTCTTTTTTCTTAATAGGTATGATGCCTAATTTTTTAATTCGTAAATATAGGGCAAGGATAGCTAGAAACAACTGTTTTTTCCTCATATTAAAGGGTGATTGGCATCACCCAAAAGGGTGATATTTGGTTAAAAAAGCCAATAATTTGGGGCTGTTAGCAACTAGAGTTGATTTTATGTGGAAATTGCTGTTTGTTTTTCATCTCGACTCCGCTCGATGACCGTATCTTGACTCTGCTCGATGACCGTATCTTGACTCTGCTAGATGACCGTATCTTGACTCCGCTCAATGACCGTATTTCGACTCCGCTCGATAACCCGATGACTAGATGATTTAATTTGACTTCTTTTTGTCAGTAAGTATTCAGAGCTAAATCGGAGGATGCACTTAAAAAATAACAGTGTGATCTGAAGTGATTTTTTTGATTGCTTGAACCCTATTTTTTACATCTAATTTGGAGTAGATATTTGAAATATGGGTTTTAATTGTATTATTAGACAGAAACATTTTTTCGGCGATTTCGGTATTGTTTAAACCGTCAGAAATATGTCTAAGCACCTCTACCTGTCTTTTTGAGAGCTCATATTCATCGAACTTAAGCGATAAGTCTTCTTTAGATAGTTTTACATTGCTTGCCGATTTCCTTTCTAGTTCGTCAATGTATAATAAATAGTTTTGAAGTTCCGTGTTTTTTTGTTGAATTTCTAAATCGTTATTTTTTCTAAATAAAAGAATCAAATACAATAAACCAGCAATAATTATAAGACTAACCAATATGCTAAAAATAAAACGCCAATAGTTTGATTTTGCTTTTTCATCACTTATTTCTTTTGATTTTGCTAAATCTTGAATTACTTGATCCTTTTTATAGGTTTCATGAGCAATTTGTGTGCTTATAATATTTTTTTGAGATACTACATTTACCATGCTATCATGATAAGCTGTTGCATATTGTTGTGTAATTAAAGCGTTTTTATAATCTTGTGTTAATTTATAATAATTGGTTAAGGCTTTGTAAGCAAGTGTAGTGTTCTCTTTTGATTTAACTTGTTTTGCTTTTTCTAGACCCAATTCTATATTGTTTTTTGCTTTCCTATATTGTTTTAATTCTAATTGATTAATCCCAATATTTATTAAAGTATTGCTTAAATAACGTTTGTTTTTATACTTTTTAAAATCAGCAATTGCCTTATGATAATACTCATTTGATTTTGTATATTCTCCTTTTTTCTGATATAGTAATCCGAACAACGTATACTTGATAGCAGTACTTTCTTTTCTGGGATTTTTTAGTGAAAGTGTTAATGCTTTATCAAAATAGTAATAAGCAGAATCATAATCTTTTTTAAATAAAAAAACTTCACCAACATTAGCCATGCCATATTCTTGACTTCTTGGGTTTTCTAGTGATGTTTCAACAGCCAATGCTTTTTTTAAATAATACAATGCTTTATCATATTGCTCAGTATTTAACAAAACATTACCCATTCCGTTTAAAGCAATACTTACACCTTTTTTATTATTGATTTGCTCTGATAGTTTAAAGCCTTTAAAATAATTTTCAAAGGCTTCTTTTTCTAAATTTAGTTTTCTATAGGTTACGGCTAAACTATTGTAACTCTTTGCTTTATAAAATGTATCTGTTGTTTGTTCTAAAAAAGAAAGCGCTCTTTTATGATAGATAACTGAATTGGTGTAATCTTGATTATAACGTGCAGTTATCCCTTTTCTATCATAACAAACTCCAATACCTTTGATATAAATTATTTCTTTTGCAATATCTATCGCCTCATCGATTATATCTGTTCTAATATTTTTAGTTCGAGTTGATTTTTTATATAAATAAATTAACTCATCTACTTTTTTTGTAGAGTTTGGGGTGGTTTTTAACTCGTTGTATAGACTGTCAATATTAATCTTTGTTTTTATATTTTGAGCTTCTACTTGAATAAAAGAAAAATATAATAGGATAAAGATTAGTGTAAAAAATAAGCTTTTCATAAAAATTTAATTTCTAATAATTTTTAGTCAAAAAAATGATGCGCAATATCTAATTTTTATTGTATTCTAACAGTGACAAATGTTAGTTTATTCATAATAATAACTAGACGGTAATAAGACGAAAAGACAAAAGACGTAAGACGTTTACTCATAGTTAATTACAACCCTGAACTATTTCGGTTAATTATCGTCGTGTTAATAATATAAACTCAAAACTATTTTTAACGAATCAACTTATTTTATAATAACTAAAATTGATAGTATGTGTAAAATACTACAAATTATTTTTTAATATGTTTATAGTATTCTTGAGCGACCCTATCTAATTCTTTATACCATTCACAATTACCAACAATTATATCAAAACGAGTATGTGTCCTATTGTCATTCTCATAAGAATATGTTGTGTAAGATTTACCAAAGATAAAACAGCTTTTATTGTGTACAGTGAAAAAATATATTAATGGTTTTTTTAACTGTATAAATGTGTAGTTTGAGCTTATAAACTACATAAATATTTTTGAGAGTAGGATGATTTTTTTGCATAGGGGAAAGACAGAAAGATAGGATATTTTTCACATCTATGCTCTTCGTCACATTTCCCTTCGGGCTTTACAGAATTTCGCCTATACTTCATCATTTTATTTTGAACTGCGAAGTACATCATGAAGACCAAAAATAAAATGCCGTGAATAATTAACCAGTTAGTCCTTCTAAAAAATGAAATTTGTCTAGACAAAATTCTGTTAAAGCGGTGTGGATTTCTATCACATATCAAATCACGTTAATACCTGATAATCAATCAATAAGAATTCTGTTCGTTTTTTGTCCTTTTCTAATTGTTTTAGTTTTTTGAATAAATATTATTCTTTTATTTTCTTGTAAGATTAATTTCTCCTGATATTATACTTATTGCGTCAGGGCATTTTTCAGAGCCGAACATAACGTACGAGTTTACGGTTGTGTTGATTGTTGCAGTTATGGTATCAGCACCATCTTTTTCCTTTGTATATGTGCCTTTCATTACAGCGCCTATTGGTAATGCAAGAGATATTTCACTAGTAATTGTGTCACTATTTTCTTTGCAGATTCTTGAGTGAGCATCAAAACGTTTATGATAAAAAGAACGTGTTATAAGGTCATCTTTTGAGAGACCAAAACTTATTTCAATACGAATACTGATAGGAATGACATTGATGTTTTGACCTCCTTGCCCCATGTTAACCATCTGAACCTTTAATTTTTGTACAGTCGCATAATCTTTATTTTGTGCTGCCCTTTGCATCTGTTGTTGTAGTCCTTTTATGTCTCCTTCGTTTAGCTCCATATCTTTGACAATAAGGAGGTTTATGTTTCCTTTTGAAATTTTACGAAACGCGTGACCTATACTTGTATCATGATTAGTGTTGCAATCACCTGAGGATGTAAAATGATCTTCATTAAGAGTACGGGTCATTTCACCTGATGCGTTCCGAATTAAATGTGTTCCTGGTATTGAAGGGCTTTTAGTGAAATTAAAATCATCCATATCTATGGTTACATTCACTTTTTGGGTATCTATATCATCTGCTTTTATTTCACTGCCTTGTTCTTTTACATTGCACTGGTAACGTTTTGTAACACTAAGACTTAAAGATCCTTGCCAAGTAGAACACACATCTTGCATACTTGGCAAATCACAACAATTCAAACTTTTTCTAAAGCATTTTTTTAGATTGTTTAGTTCAATTCGGTAGGCTTCTAATTCACGGTTGGCAAGATCATCAATAGATTTTAAATGTTTCAAATCTACAAATTGTTTTAGGTGGCACTTTTCGTGTTCAATCATTGCATTAACTTTGCAAGGGCCAACTTTTTCGCCATACTTCTTTATATAGTTGTCTCGAAACTTTGTGAGATATTTAGTTTCATTGATTTCTTTTTCTTCTGCATTATACGTAATCAAGATTTGATTTTCCCCATCAACATCTCCTGTTATAGTAAGATTAGGATGAGTTTCCATTAATGTTGTGGCTTTTCCAGAAGGTTTATTTTCACTTTGAGCTTCGCTCATTACCCTTTTTCTGACTGCCTCTTTATATTCTTTAATTTCACCACCTTCTTTTTTAATTTTATCTCGGAGAGATTTGTCAGCAAAAGTTTTTAGGATAATCTTAATGAAATCAATCCTTTTTTTGATCTCCTTACAATTTTTCTCTTGGTTTTCATCAGAAGTTTGTTTAGTAGAAGTATTCGTAATTAGTTTGCTATTGATGTTATTTCCATCAAATTCAATGTGATACGCTAGGCTATTTGAGTGTGTTAAATAGAGGTTTTTATTATTGTGATCTATATTTATCAACTCAGTTTTGAATTGAGCATGGCACATTGTAATTCCTGACGTTATATAAAGAAATAAGAAAAAAAGTTTTATAATTGGATTTATGATAATTTTACTTGTTTTCATCGTTCTATTATTAAGTGATTTTAATTTATACCGATTACCAATTAAAATGTTTTTTTAATTACATTTTAAAACACAATTTATTCGCAGGGCAAAAGCCGTTAAGGTGGGATGGTTTAATACCCCGATGCCCTGAGGTTAAATACCATTTATTATACACTCTCAAAACAATTAGGGTACGACAATAACCTGATACCCTTTTGGAATTGAGAAACTATCAGCATTTGGTGTCCAGGGTTGTACATCTTTTAATTCCATACCAGTTCCTTCTACGCCATCAATATGATTTACCATTTTAATAGGAAACTCATACTTATCTGAAAGCCAAACAGTGTACATTTTCTGGTTTGCGTTTTCTTTATTCCACAACTCAAACTTTGTACATGCAATACCATTGACTGTTTCTTTGCCAACCTCTTTTAAAATTCCCATGGCTTCATGGTATTTATAGGATTGTAAAGGGTCGCTTGCCATGCTCATTGGGCTTTCTTTCGCAGCTTTCATTGCCATCTTTTGTTGTGGCATCAGTATAATTAATTCCTTTGAACCCTTTTGTACAAGAATAACACCTTCTTGACCGTCTTCATTAAATTCGTAACGATAACCTTCATCAGCTGAATAAACGGTAAAATCATGATGTTTATCCATGGTATTAAATAACATTTTTGCTTTAAACTGTGCTGATAGAGGTAGGATTAATAAGCTAAATATAAATAAAAAAATTACTTTTTTCATGATGTATCTCTTTTATTGATTAGTGTTTTTACATTTTCACAAATTCTACTCTACGGTTATTTGCTTTCCCTTCAGGAGTTCCATTACTTTCAATAGGTTTACTTTCTCCCATGCCTTTAAAAGCGAGTCGGTTGGAAGCTATTCCCATGTTTGTCATAGTATTCATAACAGTTTTTGCTCGATTTTCTGAAAGTTTTAGATTAAAAGCATCATCACCATCACTATCGGTATGACCTTCAACACTAAAATTTATATCAGGATTATCTTTCATTAAAGTAACTATCTTATTAATTACGCCCATAGATTCGGGTCGTAGCGTTGCTTTATTTATATCAAATCGAATACCATTAGCAATAATTTTACCGTTTTGAAGGAATCTGTCATAATATTTTACGCCTCCTTCAGCTATTCGGAAATTCTTTATATAAATAGGGTTTTTATCACTGGTCCAACTCCCATAAAGTGAAATACCTGTAGGATCGAAAGCAAGATGAGGAATATTTATAAGTCTTGTTTCATCAATATATGCTTTCATTTTACCTTTTGTATATGCGATGGCAATATGTGCCCATTTTTCTTTAATGGAGCCTCCATCAGGAATATTACTTTTAGCAGATTGCAAGTACATACTTTCTCCTCCTATTTCCAGATAAGGGTTTGTGTAAGGACTGCTTTGGTTCTTTTCGTCATAAAAGTAAACGCGTATAGTACTTCCCCATTCATTGAGGTAAAGATCAAATTCAACGGTGAATACATCAGGAAGATAATCAGCTTTCGAATTTTTCAGATAAGGAATTATGCTTGGTTTGTCACTTCTGAACATAATAACATTTTCTCCTCCCAATACAGCATTTTCTATCGTACCACTGTATAAATCCCATCTCGAAGGAAACTCTCCATTCTCTTCTCCAATTAGGTTGTCTTCAAAAATTATTTTATCGCCAGGAATAAAATCAAATTTATTCCAAACCGTGATTAGTTTTGTGTCAGTTTTATTATCTTCTGTATTGCTATTTTTTTCTTTTTTAGATTTTTTATCCTTTTTCTTTTTTTCTTTCTTTTCCCCTTTATTTTTTCCGTCAATTTCATCTTCAATTTCATCATATTTTTCATCAATTTTTTTATCTACTCGTCTTTGTGCACGTCTTTCAGCTTCACGCTCTATTTTGTCTTCAGCTTTTTTGGCTAGTTTTTTTAAAAACTGTGCTTCAACTTGTTGCGGTGTTAGTAGGAATACAGCGACTACTACTAAGATTTTGAGAAATGTTTTCATTTGTAAATCTATTTTAGAGTGAGTACCCTACAAAGGTAGCTTCATTTCTAATAATTTACAAGTAGAAACTAATAATTATTTTTGCAATAACAATCGGGAATTTTTAAATAAACACTTAATTGTATTTATTTTTCATAATCAGTGATTTGTTCTGGTAGTATTCGTGAGCTACCCTATCTAATTCTTCATACCATTCAACCCCAAATTTTCGTACCAAAGCGTCTTTTACAAATTGATAAGTAGGAACTTTTAATTTTGTCCCTAAAGCACAAGCATCATTGCATATAGGCCAAGAGTGATAATTGATGGCTGTAAGTTGTTTGTATTCATGTATTCGAATAGGATATAAATGGCAAGAGATGGGTTTTTGAAATGGTATCACCCCTTTATTAAAAGCTTTTTCGATACCGCATTGGGCAATCTCTTTATCATCAAAAATTGCATAGGCACATTCCTTTCCATCAACTAGCGTTGTTTCAAAATCTCCGATTGGATTTGTGGTATATTTTCCTTGTGTTTTAATAGCTTCAATTCCTTCCTTTCTTAAAAAAGTTTTAATTTTTGGAAAGAGCTCTTCCAATAGTATAGTTTCTTCTTTCGTAAGAGGCGCACCCGCTTCTCCTGCTACACAGCATTCTCCTTTACAATTCGCTAAATTACAGACAAATTCATTGTCTAATATATCCTCTGAAATAATTGTTTTTCCTAGTTGAAACATGGGTACAAAAATAATTAAATATTTTACATTAAATTTAGATCAAAAAGCTTGTTCGATTCTATTAAATAATTACATTTGCCGCCTAAAACGGAAATAGGTGTAAAAGACTAATTAGAAACATTTTAATAATCACGAAAAATGAACTTCAGTATAAAAGAAATAGTAACCGCAACAATGATTTTATTTGCGGTGATTGATATACTTGGAAGCATACCAATTATATTAGATTTGCGAAATAAAGTGGGACATATTCAATCAGAGAAAGCTTCGATTGTTTCCGCAATTATTATGGTTGCTTTTTTATTTATAGGAGAAGCTTTATTGCATTTAATTGGTATTGATGTCAATTCATTTGCCGTCGCCGGTTCATTTGTGTTACTATTTTTAGCATTAGAAATGATTTTAGGAATAAGCTTTTTCAAAGATGAAGCTCCAGAAACTGCCAGTGTTGTGCCCTTAGCCTTTCCTTTAATCGCGGGTGCCGGTAGTTTGACAACCATTCTATCCCTGAAATCTGAATATGATACAATTAATATATTGATAGCAATTATTATAAACATCATTTTTGTTTACGGCGTATTAAAATCATCAAGGAGAATTGAAAATATGTTTGGAAAAGGAGGTTTGTCAGTTATTCGAAAAGTATTTGGAGTTATTCTCTTAGCAATTGCCGTGAAACTATTTGCTTCTAATATTCAAGGATTGATACAGTAGGTTTGTGAAAGAAAAGATTTGTAAAATCTATTCCAAAATTTAAGGAACTATTCACCCATATCTTTCACGCAGAACTCACAGATTTAACAGAATCGGTGAGCATAATTTCCGTGAAATCGCTGAGTTCTGTATAAAAAAGTTGATGGTTTACAAGTAATGTTCTTTTAAATTCAACAAGTTTTAGGCTTATTAGTTACAAATTTAGTCCAAAATTCTTAATTCTTAATTCATAATTCCTAATTAAAAATGTATCTTTGCGCCCGCCTTGGGGTTAATCAAGGATAATTAAAGTATAATAAATTTATAATCAAAAACTTATGTACGCAATCGTAGAGATGGCAGGGCAGCAATTTAAAGTTGCAAAAGACCAAAAAGTTTTTGTTCATCGTTTACCTGGTAATGAAGGTGATAAAGTAACTTTTGATAAAGTACTTTTATTGGACG
>JAUVOS010000011.1 GCA_030599055.1 Lutibacter sp. | reverse complement strand
TAAGTTTGACAAAAACACAGAATTTTCAGTAAAGGAACTAAGTCCGGCTCTTTATTTTGCTAGAATAGTAACCGACAAAGGAATAACAACAATAAAAGTTGTAGTGGAATAAACATCAAAATTAAAGTTTAATTTAAAATTCAATATTTATAAAAAAAGAATTTTTTAAATCTTTAACATCCATCCCATAACACATCAGCAGGTGTTGGTGCTTCAATCTTAATCATTTCCTTAGAAACAGGATGTATAAATTTGATCTTTCGAGCATGTAAGTGAATACCACCATTTTTATTACTGCGATTGAAACCATATTTCAAATCCCCTTTTACAGAACATCCTATTTTAGAAAGTTGCACTCTAATTTGATGATGTCGGCCGGTTTCTAAATCAATTTCTAGTAGGGAATAATTATCAAATTTTTTAAGCACTTTATAATGTAAAATTGCTTTTTTACTTCCATGTAGTTCAGCTGTATAAGCCGTAGATTTGTTATTCTTTTGATTTTTAATTAAATAATGGGTAAGCTTATCCTTATCTTTTGGCACAGGATTTTTAACAATAGCCCAATAGGTTTTTTGGATTTCTTTTTCTCGAAAAGCTTCATTTAATCTAGACAATGCTTTTGATGTCCGAGCAAATATAACCACACCACTTGTAGGGCGATCTAATCGATGTACAACTCCAAGATAAACTTCGCCTGGTTTATGGTATTTTTCTTTTATATAGCTTTTTACAATTTCATTTAGTGGCTTATCCCCTGTTTTATCTCCTTGCACCAAATCACCCACACGCTTATTGACAATAATCAAATGATTGTCTTCATAAAGTATTTGTATATTGTCTTTGGTTGTGTGCATTAAATGAATGATTTTAAATTTGTTTTATATAAATCGTCTTGTTAAACGGTCAACCGACAACTGAAAACCGACAACTGCTTACTGCTTGCTAATTTCATCATTGATCTGTTCTATAAAATGCAATACTTCATCACGTCCAGTTTTTTTTGTTGCCGAAGTGATAAAATAGGTAGGCATTTCTTCCCAAATTTGTAACATCGTATCCTGATATATCGCAATATTCTTATTTATTTGATTGTCTCTTAATTTATCAACTTTAGTAAATACTATGCAAAAAGGAATAGCATTTTCTCCTAATTTTTGCATAAAGTCTAAATCAATTTTCTGAGGTTTATGTCGAACGTCAATTAATACAAATGCACAAGAAAGCTGTTTCCTTCTAAAAAAATATTTTGTTATAAACTTCTGAAATACAGCTCTATTGGTTTTCGAAGTCTGTGCATAGCCATACCCTGGTAAATCGACTAAGTACCAATTATCATTAACAATAAAATGATTGATGAGCTGGGTCTTCCCTGGTTTGCCAGATATTTTTGCTAATTTATTCTGCCCCATTAACATATTAATTAACGAGGACTTCCCTACATTTGACCTACCTATAAATGCATATTCCGGAATCTGTTGCGAAGGACATTTAGCAACATCTGTATTACTGATTACAAAGCGAGCCGTTTTTATTTTCACATATACAAGTTTAGTGTGCTATAAATTTTTGGTTTGTGTTAAAAAAAACAAAAACTATTCTTTTTAACAGACCCCTACTCTATCTATAAAAAAATGAACTACCTCAACCCAAGGGTACGAAGTATCAAATAGGAATTATTTTTTCTTATTCGACGCAAGCGTCTGGAAATTAAACCCATTGGGCTATCGCCCTGCAATTAAATTCCACGTTCTTTAAACCAATCGTGTAGGATTTTATTAAATGTATCAGGGTGTTCCCACATAGGAGCATGACCACATTTATCAATCCAAGTCAAGTCGGAATCAGGAAGTAATTTATGGAACTCATCAGCTACATCCGGAGGAGTTACTTTGTCATTCCTACCCCAAATTAAACAAACGGGAACCTTCATATTCGGTAAATCATCAGCCATATTGTGTCTTATCGCACTTTTAGCAAGTGCTAAAGTTCGTATCACTTTACTTCGATCATTGACTGTATCAATGATGTATTCAACTAATTCATCAGTCGCTACTGAAGGATCATAAAACACCTCTTCTACTTTTTTTCTTATATACTCTTTATCACCTCTTTTAGGATACGTATTTCCTAAAGATTTTTCGTACAAACCTGAACTTCCTGTTAAGACAAGGGCTTTAATCATTTCAGGATACTGTTTTGTGAAATACAAAGCAACATGACCTCCCAATGAATTCCCAAATAAAACTACCTCTTTAAAACCCTTATAGTCAATTAAGTCTTTCGTGTATTTTACTAAATTTTTTACATTCGTGTTTATGATTGGTAAGGTATATATTGGTAAGTGAGGAATAATAACTTTATATCCGTTCTCAGAGAAATACTCAAACACTCCCTGAAAATTACTTACATCACCCAATAAACCATGTAACATGACTAAGGGTTGCCCTTCTCCTTTTTCCCAATAACTGAAGTCTCCATCTTTAATAAGTTTCGGTTTCATTAATAGTTTAGTTATTAAATTAATATTGCAAATGTAGCCAATTTCCACATAGCAACACTCTTTATTTAAAATCACCCAGGGCAAACGCATACTTTTCTCTGTGAAACTTTGTGTTTTCTTTCAACTCTCCCGATAAACATCGGGATAAATTGTGTAATAGCTTGTAAAACAGCACAAAAAGACTATTTCACAAAAAGACACAGAGATAACTCAAAGCTCCACAAAGTTATGATCATTGATTCTTTTAAAATTTAACCCATTGATAATCAATGCTCATTTAAAAGTATGCGTTTGCCCTGAAAATCACCACTCAAGTGAATCATATTAACATGACGATCATTAAGCGAAATAGGGCTAGGTTGTAATTGACCGTGAGTAAAAGTCTTACGTCTAATGTCTTTTCGTCTTATGTCCGTCGGGTTAATAATAAACTATTATTGAACCATTTTTTAAGTCTAAAATAAAAAGGTTTTAGACGATACTATTGAACACAATAATGTGATATTGTGGAAAAAGTTATTAACAAAGTGGTAAAATGTGGTAAAATGTGGTAAATATTTTATATTTTTGAACCTAAATAAATACAAAGGTCATTGTGATTAACCTCATTGGAACATACGAATGTAAAGCTGACGCCAAGGGACGTATAATGCTATCTGCCCCATTAAAGAGGCAGTTGCTTCCTGTGTTGCAAGAGGGTTTTGTGCTAAAACGCTCGGTTTTCCAAAAGTGTTTAGAGTTATATCCAATGTCAGAGTGGAACGCTATGATGCAAAAAGTAAATAAGCTGAATCGTTTTCGCAAAAAAAACAATGATTTTATTCGCTTGTTTACTGCAGGTGTAAAAGTTATTGATGTAGATGCTTCAGGACGTGTTCTTATTCCAAAAGATCTAAAAAACTTCGCCGGAATCGGCAAAGAATTGGTTCTGTCCTCTGCTGTTAATATAATTGAGATTTGGGATAAATCAAAATATGAAAAAGCTGTTGATGATGCTACAGATGATTTTGCAGATCTCGCAGAAGAAGTAATGGGTAATGAGAACGACAAAACAGATGAAATATCATAATCCGGTTTTATTACAAGAAAGTATTCAAGGATTAGCCATTAACCCAAATGGTGTTTATATCGACGTCACCTTTGGCGGAGGAAGCCACTCTAGGGCAATTATTGATTGTTTAGGACCAGATGGAAAATTGATCGCCTTTGACACGGATATCGATGCAAAGCAAAACCAAATTGATGATAGTAGGTTTCTATTAATTCTAGAAAATTTTAGATACATCAAACGCTTTTTACGGCTTCACGGTATAAAAAGAGTAGATGGAATATTAGCAGATTTAGGAGTATCATCACATCAATTTGATAATGCAACAAGAGGGTTTTCCACTCGATTTGAAGCAGAGCTAGACATGAGGATGAATCAAAAAAACGCATTGTCTGCTTACAAAGTTCTTAATGAATATAGTCAAGAAAGTTTAGCAGACTTATTTTATAAATACGGTGAATTACGATCATCAAAAGGAATAGCTAAAAATATCGTGCAAGCCAGATTAAAGAAACCAATCATAACCACTGATGATTTACGAAATGCGCTAGTTGAGTTTTTACCTAGAGGAAGAGAAAATAAAATAATGGCACAGGCTTTTCAAGCCATCAGAATTGAGGTAAATCAAGAGCTAGAAGTTTTAAAAGAATTTCTACTTCAAGCACCTGATTTATTAAATACAGGAGGACGACTGAGTGTAATTTCATACCATTCGTTAGAAGACAGACTCGTAAAACGGTTTATACGAAATGGTCTTTTTGAAGGGGAACCGGAACGTGATGTCTTTGGCAATTACGAAGTTCCTTTAAAAAAAGTTGGCAAACTAATCATTCCAACTAGAGAAGAAATAAAGAAAAATAATCGTGCTCGAAGCGCCAAATTAAGAATAGCAGAAAAGATATAAATGATAAAAGTAAAACAACACATATTCAAATTTTTAAAAGGAGAATATTTTCTAAATGAAGATGCTTTCAAAAATTGGCGAATGGTCGTTTTTGTTGTTTTTCTATTAATGATGATGGTAAGAAGTGGGCACATGACCGATGAAAAGGTTTTACAAATTGCGCAACTCAGCAAACAAGAACGTGAATTAAGAGCGGAGTATATAGCCCTTCGTTCAAAATCGATGAAAATGAAATTAGAATCAAATGTAGTAGCGAAAGTAAAAGAAATGGGCTTGCAAGCCTCTCACGAACCGGCAAATGTAATTAAAGAAAGGAAATCGCTAAACAAGAAACCTTAAACTCATTTAACACCTTATTCACAAAAAGTGAAGGGAGCTTAAAAACGAACTAAATAGTGTCAATAGAACGTCGAAATATCGTAAAAAATGCAGGACTTATCCTGATATTACTTCTTTTGATAATGCTAGGGATAGCAATACGTGTCATTCTTATACAAGTAAGAGATGGAGCGATGTATAAAGATCTATCAAATCAAATTACTGAAAAAGTTGATACCATTTTTCCAAATAAAGGCAATGTATATGCTGCAGATGGCAGCTTGTTAGCAACTTCGATGTTTCGTTATGAAATAAGAATGGATGTAGTTACAGTTGATGCTAAAGTTTTGCAAACAGAATTGACTAAATTATCTAAAAATTTGTCCAAATTCTTAGGAGAAACTCCTTCATATTACCAAAAAAGAATTCGAAAGGCTAAACGCACTAATAATCGTTATTTGTTTATCGCAAGAAATTTAAGCTACCCTGAATATAGTAAAATTCGCAATTTTCCCATTTTTAAACTAGGCGCCAATAAAGGAGGTTTTATAGCGATTCAAAAAACAGTACGCGAACATCCATTAGGAAAAGTAGCAGCACGTACAATTGGATATGCAGATTACCGTGGCAGACCCGGTATTGAAGGTGCTTATGCCAATGAATTAAAAGGAACAAACGGGTTGCGTTTAAAACAAAAAATTGCAAAAGGTCAGTGGAAACCGATAAACGACGACAATGAAGTAGAACCCAAAGATGGAGAAGATATTATTACTACAATCGATATTAATATGCAAGATATCGCGCATCAAGCCTTACTGGAACAGTTAGAAAAATTTGAAGCAGAACATGGGTCGGTTGTATTGATGGAAGTTGAAACAGGAGAAATTAAGGCCATTGCTAATCTAGGTCGTACCTCAAAAGGAACGTATTACGAAGACCGTAATTACGCAATATATGAATCGCATGAGCCCGGATCTACATTTAAACTGATGAGCATGATTGTAGCACTCGAAGACAAAGTTATTGACACTACTAGCATTGTGGATACTGAAAACGGAGTATGGTCACTTTATCGTCGTAAAATTAAAGATTCAAATCACAAAGGTTATGGAAAAATATCTGCAGCCAGAGCATTAGAAGTATCTTCAAATGTGGGGATTTCTAAACTTATTTACGAGCATTATAATGATAAGCCTGAAAAGTTTATCGAAGGATTACGCAGTATGAATTTAGATCAACGTTTAGGTTTGCCAATCAAAGGAGAAGGAAAACCCATAATTCCACATCCAAAAGATAAATCTTGGAGTGGAACAAGTTTGGCTTGGATGTCGTATGGCTATGGCGTACAATTAACGCCATTACAAACTTTAACTTTTTACAATGCAATTGCGAATGATGGCAAAATGGTAAAACCAAGGTTTGTCAAAGAAATTCGTTATCAAAACAATCCAAAGGTTAGCAAAATCTTTAAAAAAGAAGTTATTAATAAACAGATTTGCTCCAAACAAACAGTTAAAAAGGCAAAAGAAATGTTGCGCAATGTGGTTAAACGTGGAACCGCTACAAACATCTACTCTAAAGATTATTCTATTGCTGGTAAAACAGGTACTTGTCAAGCACAATATTGGACAGATAGTTTGTACTATATAGCTTCTTTCACTGGTTTTTTCCCTGTTGAAAAACCAAAATACTCTTGTATCGTTGTAATTCACAAACCGACAAAACATGGCTATTATGGAAGCACCGTTGCGGCTCCGGTTTTTAAGAAAATTGCTCAAAAAATATATGCAGCTACACCTGTATTCCACTACGTAAATAAAAAGGCAGCTTCTTATTCACAACTAGAAAACAATTATAACAATTATAACAAACAGGCTCAAAAGTCGCATCAAACCATGCCCAATGTCAAAGGCATGTCGGGTATGGATGCAATTAGCTTGTTAGAAAACCTAGGTCTTTATGTACAATTTTCTGGTACTGGAGCCGTAAAAAGTCAATCTATCAACACAGGTAAACGAATTCAAAAAGGAAAAACAGTTTTTCTCACGCTAACTTAATGCAAAAGTTAAAAGACATATTATATAAAGTTCCTATTATCGATGTTATCGGTGCAACTTCCATTGACATTAAAGAGATTGCTTTTGACTCACGAAAAGTGGGTTCTAATACCTTATTTGTCGCACAAAAAGGCTTGCTTACTGACGGACATTTGTTTATTGATAAAGCAATCGCTATAGGCGCAACTGCAGTTATTTGCGAAAAATTACCCGAGTCCTTACAAAACGATGTTACGTATGTCCTTGTTTCAGATAGTGACATTGCATTGGCTTATGTCGCCGCAAATTATTACGATAATCCCTCAAAAAAATTACACTTAATAGGCATTACAGGTACCAACGGAAAAACGACATTAGCAAGTTTATCTTATAAATTATTTCAAAAAGCCGGTATTCCTTCCGGGTTATTATCTACCGTGCAAATACAAGTAGGAGATAACACCTATCCTGCCACACATACCACACCAGATGCTTTGACAATTAATAGCTATTTAGCCGAGATGGTGACAGCTGGTATCAGCCATTGTTTTATGGAAGTAAGCTCTCACGGTATCGATCAAAAACGCACCGAATCATTGCATTTTAGTGGAGGTGTTTTTACAAACCTTACACACGACCATTTAGATTATCACAACACTTTTTCTGAATACAGAGACGTAAAAAAATCATTTTTTGACAAATTACCAAAAACTGCATTTGCACTAATAAATATTGATGATAAAAATGGAAAAATAATGCTACAAAATACCAAAGCACAAAAGAAAACTTATGCTTTGAAAACTTTAGCAGATTATAAAGCAAGAATTATTGAAAATCGATTTGAAGGATTGCTGTTACAAATTGATGGAACAGAAGTCTGGACAAAACTTATTGGAAGTTTTAACGCATATAATATCCTTGCAATATACGGTATAGCACGCGAATTAAATCTAAATAAAATTGAAGTTTTAACTATTATCAGTGAACTGGAAAGTGTTAGCGGTCGATTTCAATATTTTATTTCTAAAAGTGGCGTAACAGCAATTGTAGATTATGCACATACACCCGATGCTTTAAAAAATGTGTTAGAAACAATCAATGCTATCCGAACGCATAACGAAACACTAATCACAGTTATTGGATGTGGTGGCGATAGAGATAAAGCCAAAAGACCAAAAATGGCTCACATCGCTTCACAGTTGAGTGACCAAACCATTTTTACATCCGATAATCCACGTAGCGAAGATCCCCAAATAATTATCGATGAAATGGAAGCTGGAGTTTCAGCAGAAAATTACAATAAAACACTTTCAATTATTGACAGAAAACAAGCCATAAAAACGGCGAGTAAACTGGCTAAAAAACAAGACATCATATTAATCGCCGGAAAAGGACATGAAACCTACCAAGAAATTAAAGGAAAACGATTTGATTTTGACGATTACAAAATAGTACAAGAAATATTGAACAATCAGGAGATTAGAGAATAGAGAATAGAGAATAGAGAATAGAGAATAGAGAATAGAGAATAGAGAATAGAGAATAGAGAAAAAAACAAAGATTATTATTCAAAACAGCGAAAATCAGTAAAATCTGCGTAATCAGCGTTCTATCTCATCAAGAGAACAAGAGCAGAGAATTGAGAATTGAGAATAGAGCAAAGAACAAAGAACATGTTATACTACTTATTTGAATACATAGAAAAACACTACCATCTTGCGGGTGCAGGACTTTTCCAGTTCATCACTTTCCGTTCAGCGATGGCATTTGTCTTTTCATTGTTACTTTCCTCTGTTTTTGGTAAGCGAATTATCAATTATTTACGAAAAAAACAAATTGGTGAGTCGGTTCGTGATCTTGGTTTACACGGTCAATTAGAAAAAGCCGGAACACCTACAATGGGTGGTATCATTATTATCATAGCAACTTTAATCCCAGCATTATTATTCGCCAAATTAGACAATATATATATCATCATTCTCTTAATTTCTACCGTTTGGATGGGCAGTATCGGTTTTGCTGATGATTATATAAAAATTTATAAAAAAAACAAAAAAGGACTTAAAGGGCGTTTTAAAATATTAGGTCAAGTTGGTTTAGGATTATTTGTGGGAGTTATGTTGTATTTCCATCCGGAAGTACAAATGAAAGAGGAGTTGCCCGCAAACCAAATAGTTATTGAAAATGTAAACGAAACTCCGAAAGTATTCGGTAATGCTGAAAAGTCCGTAAAAACCACCGTACCCTTTATCAAGGGAAATCAGCTTGATTATGCCTATTTCGTAAAGTTTATAGGCGATAATTATCAAAACTACGCATGGTTGATATTTATTCCTTTGGTAATTTTCATTATTACTGCTATGTCAAATGGAGCAAACCTTACAGATGGAGTGGATGGTTTAGCAGCAGGCACATCTGCAATTATCGTCATAACACTAGGAATATTTACTTGGGTTTCGGGTAATATCATTTTTGCAGATTACCTCGATGTGATGTACATCCCAAACTCAGGTGAAATGACAGTATTTGTTAGTGCATTAGCGGGAAGTTTAATAGGATTTCTTTGGTACAACACATTTCCTGCACAAGTTTTTATGGGAGATACCGGTAGCCTAACAATAGGAGGAATCATTGCAGTTTTAGCTATTTCAGTTCGTAAAGAATTATTGATTCCACTATTAGCAGGAATTTTTTTGATAGAAAATTTATCTGTGGTTTTACAGGTGGCCTATTTTAAATATACACGTAAAAAATATGGAGAAGGCAAACGTATATTCTTGATGTCGCCCTTACATCACCATTACCAAAAGAAAGGATATCATGAAAGCAAGATTGTCGTGCGTTTTTGGATTGTAGGAATCATGTTGGCAGTACTCTCAATTATAACACTAAAAATAAGATAGCTTGTCAAAAGACAAATACATAGTAATCCTAGGAGCCGGCGAAAGCGGTATTGGAACAGCTCTTTTAGCAAAAAAAAAAGGATATAACGTATTTGTGTCAGATAATGGAAAAATAAAGAAAAAGTATAAAGACGTTCTTTTAAATACTGAAATTGAATTTGAGGAAAACACGCATACTATTGAGCGAGTGTTACAGGCAGATGTAGTTATGAAAAGTCCGGGAATTCCCGATAGAATTTCTTTAATACAGCACATTCTTAAAAAAGGAATCCCCGTGATTTCTGAAATAGAATTTGCGGCAAAATATACAGATGCCACTATTATAGGAATTACAGGTTCTAACGGAAAAACCACCACAACTATGATGCTGTATCAAATACTAAAAACAGCAGGTTTGAATGTTTGTGAAGGAGGCAATATCGGAGACAGTTTTGCGGGGCAAGTAGCCTTCAAGAAGTATGACAATTTTGTTTTGGAACTAAGTAGTTTTCAGTTAGATGGTATTGTAAATTTTGCACCACATATTGCCATTCTAACCAATATAACTCCTGATCATTTAGACAGGTATGAAAACAATTTTGAAAACTATATCACTTCAAAATTTAGGATTACAATGAACCAAACAACTGATGATTATTTAATATATGACGCAGATGATATAGAAATAAAAAATTGGTTGAAGAAACACAAAACAAAAGCACAATTAATTCCTTTTTCGATACATAAAAAAGTAACAAAAGGTGCTTTTTTAAAAGATAATAAAATAACAATAATATTAAAAAATAAACCATTTACTATGAGCCTAGCCACATTAGCAGTACAAGGGAATCACAATGTAAAAAACACAATGGCAGCGTCATTAGCTGCAACATTGATGAAAGTTCGCAAAGAAACGATCCGTGAGAGTATGGAAAACTTTGAAGGAGCTCCCCACAGATTAGAAAAAGTTTTAAAAATTAGAGGAGTACAATTTATAAACGACTCCAAAGCCACAAATATAAATGCTACATATTATGCATTAGACAGCATGCACAATCCAACCGTGTGGATAGTTGGTGGCGAAGACAAGGGCAATGATTATATGGAACTAATGCCTCTTGTTCGTGAAAAAGTAAAAGCAATTGTTTGTTTAGGCGTCGATAACTCTAAAATAATTGAAACCTATAGAAGTGTAATGCCCATTATCGTAGAAACTAAAGGAGCCGAAGAAGCTGTAAAAGTTGCGCATAAATTAGCGGAAAAAGGAGATGTTGTTTTGTTATCACCTGCCTGTGCAAGTTTTGATCTCTTTAAAAACTATGAAGATCGAGGAAACCAATTTAAAGAAGCTATACTAAAGTTATAAAGTTTATAAAGTGTAAAGTTTATAAAGTTCAATACTATATAAGGAATTACTTTACAAACTTTTAACTTTCAACTAACATAAATGTCAATACTAAAAAACATAAAAGGAGATAGAGGAATTTGGGGAGTATTTTTATTACTCGCTCTTATTTCCTTTTTACCTATGTATAGCGCCAGTTCCAATTTGGCTAATGTAATTGGAATCGGTTCTACGTCAGGCTATTTGTTCAAACACGCATTGATCTTGCTGTTAGGTTTTATCGTTTTATACTTAGTGCACAAAATTCCTTATCGATATTTTAGTGGAAGTTCCGTTTTGTTGTTACCTTTTATTTTACTCCTTTTAATCTACACTTTATCTAAAGGAACTATTATTGGAGGAGCAACAGCCAGTCGTTGGATACGTATTCCTTTTATAGGTGTAAGTTTTCAAACCTCAACATTTGCAGGAGTTATTTTAATGATTTATGTAGCGCGATATTTCTCTAGGAGAAAAGATAAAAAGATTACTTTTAAAGAAAGTTTTTGGAAACTTTGGGTTCCTGTAGGCTTAATTATTCTAGCAATTCTTCCTGCTAATTTTTCAACAGCGGCATTACTATTCCTATCGGTTATTGTTTTGAGTATGTTGGGAGGATATCCTATAAAATTTATTGGAAACATATTAGGAATCTCAATAATAGCTTTAACACTATTTATCTTTGTTGGTCGTAGTTTATCAACAGGCTTGCGAGCTAAAACAGATACCTGGAAAAATAGAATTATAAATTTTCAAGACAAAAACCCAAAAGATGATTACCAAGTTGAGAAAGCTAAAATAGCTATCGCCACCGGTGGTATGTTTGGACGAGGAGCCGGAAAGAGTGTACAGAAAAATTTCCTCCCACAATCATCTTCCGATTTTATTTATGCAATTATCGTTGAAGAATACGGTCTTGTTGGTGGTATCGTAATTATTCTATTATACATGTGGTTACTGTTTAGAATGTATGTAGTTGCTAAAAAAGCCACAACCGTTTTTGCGACTTTATTAGTAATTGGAGTCGGTTTTCCAATTATTTTCCAAGCAATTATCAATATGGCGGTCGCCAGTAATTTAATACCCGTCACAGGACAAACACTCCCATTATTAAGTAGTGGCGGCACCTCTATTTGGATGACGTGTATTGCAATAGGTGTGGTGTTAAGTGTTAGTGCAACAAAAAATAACGAAGATATAAACGAACAATTAGATGATGAAAATCCATTAGATGTATTATATGAAGCAGTCGATTAACATATTAGTAAGCGGTGGCGGAACAGGAGGACATATTTATCCTGCTGTTGCCATTGCTAACGAATTAAAAAAGCGTTATCCGGATGCAAACTTCTTGTTTGTGGGAGCTAAAGATCGTATGGAGATGGAAAAGGTTCCACAAGAAGGTTATGATATTAAGGGATTGTGGATTACGGGTATTCAACGAAAATTGACTTTGACAAATCTTCTATTTCCATTTAAACTCATAAGCAGTTTATGGAATGCCAATAAAATAATAAATAAATTTAATCCAAATGTAGTCATCGGCACCGGTGGTTTTGCAAGCGGACCTACATTGTATGTAGCGGCTTTAAAAAACATTCCAACGCTAATACAAGAACAAAATTCATATCCTGGAATAACCAATAAACTTTTAGCTAAAAAAGCAAAGGCAATTTGTGTTGCTTACGATGGATTAGAGCGATTTTTTCCAAAAGAAAAAATTATAAAAACAGGAAATCCGGTACGACAAGATCTGTTTGAAATTTCTAATAAAAGAAAGGAAGCACAAAAATTTTTCAATTTAGACACTTCCAAGAAAACACTTTTAGTATTAGGAGGAAGTTTGGGCGCAAGAGCCATTAACAACCTAATAGAAAGCAATCTAGATTGGTTGATAGATCAAAACATTCAATTGATTTGGCAAACCGGAAAACTTTATATAAAAGAATACAAAAAATACGACACAAGAGACAACATACAAACGCATGCTTTTTTAAATAAAATGGATTTAGCCTATGCGGCTTCAGATTTTATAATTAGTAGAGCCGGAGCAGGTTCTATTTCGGAATTATGTATGGTAGGAAAACCTGTTGTATTTGTGCCTTCGCCCAATGTTTCAGAAGATCATCAAACAAAAAATGCAATGGCTATTGTTAAAAAAAATGCCGCAATTCTAATTCATGAAAAGGAACTGGATAGTTTCCAGACAATATTTGGAAAATTATTGAATGACACAAAAGAGCAAAAAAGATTAAGTAAAAATATAAAAACATTAGAATTACCTAAAGCAACCCAACGTATAGCTGATAAGGTAGCAGAATTAATTAGTGAAGTACAAACAATTTGAATCTAAATAAAATACATAAAGTCTATTTTATAGGTGCCGGTGGCATCGGAATGAGTGCAATAGCCAGATATATACTTCATATTGGGAAAAATGTAGCCGGCTACGATCGTACCCCATCCCCTATTACACAAGCATTATCAGATTTAAGTATGTATATACAGTTTACTGATGATACACAACTAATTCCTGAAGAATTTCTAGATAAAAAAGGAACACTAATTATATACACACCTGCTATAAAAAGAAATGAAAACAAAATTTTAGACTATTTCTTGAAAAATGATTTTACCGTTTTGAAAAGAGCCGAAATGTTGGGAATCATTACTCAAAATACGATATGTCTAGCTATTGCAGGTACACACGGAAAAACCACAACAAGTAGTATTTTAGGACATATACTTAAAGAATCAAATATTGAAGCAACCAGTTTTTTAGGAGGAATTGCCGAAAACTACAATTCAAATCTAATTTTAGGCGGTACTAAATTTTCAGTAGTCGAAGCCGATGAATTCGATCGTTCTTTCTTACAATTACAACCCGATTATGCTTGTATTACTTCAATTGATGCCGACCATCTTGATATTTATAGTAATAGCAAAGAATTAGAAAAAGCATTTAACGAGTTTGCTGTTTTAACCACACAAAAACTATTTGTAAAAAAAGGAATTCCAATAGATGGCATTACCTATGGCATTGAAGAAAATTGTGATTACGAAGCTAAAAACTTAAGAATTGAAAATGGAGCTTACTTATTTGATGTAAAAACTCCAACAGAAACATATAAAAATTTAAAAATATACTTACCCGGACAACATAATGTGCTAAATACAATGGCTGCTTTGGCAATGGCAAATAATATTGGAGTATCACTCCCAAACATTGCCAAAGCTTTACTTTCGTTTAAGGGAATACAACGCCGTTTTAGCTATCAAATAAATACTGATAATTTAGTTTTAATTGACGACTATGCACATCATCCTACCGAAATCAATGCGGTTTATAAAGCTGTTCGTGAAATGTATCCTGAGGATAAAATTCTCGTAATTTTTCAACCACATCTTTATACTAGAACGCGTGATTTTCAATTAGGTTTTGTAAAAAGTTTAGCCCAGTTTAATGAAATACTACTCTTGCCTATTTACCCAGCAAGAGAAAAAATAATTGATGGAGTGAGCTCCGAAGTATTAATAGAAAAAATAAAAAAGATTAATTCAAACGCTTCTCACATTTATCCTGATGAAATATTTATAAAAATAAAAAAATCTAAAAGTAGGATCGTATTGATGTTGGGTGCAGGAGATATTGGAGAAATGATAAAAGATATAGAACAACAATTTAAAATCATAAACAAATGAAAACGTGGTTGTTATATATAAATGCATTTTTATTACTCGCTGTTGTCGGCTTTTTATTTGGCTTTAGTCAACAGCAAAATAAACAACAAAAATTAACAGATGTTGAAGTAATTTTTAAAAACAATAAGGCTGTTTTTTTAACAGAATCTATGGTTAATAAATTGTTAATACATAGTGAAGAGAACCTACTAAACAAAGCAAAATCTAAGATAAATTTGTATGAGCTTGAACAAAAAGTAAGAAAGAATAAAATGATTGAAAATGCAGAGGTGTTTATTGCACCAAATGGACAACTGCAAGCTTACATTACACAAAGAGTTCCAATAGCAAGAATAATGAGCACCACGGACTCTTATTATATAGACAGAATAGGATTAACGATGCCTTTATCTCCAAATCATTCCGCAAGAGTGCCTTTGGTAACAGGAATACATGGAAAAGAAATGAAAGATGAATGTTTTAAGTTGATTCAAAAATTAAGGACTGATGATTTCTTTAAAAAACAAATTATAGGGATTCATCGTAAAAGTAATGGAGAATATCAGCTCAATACGCGTATCGGAAAACACAAAATACTAATTGGGAAACCAGTTAGAATCGAAAATAAAATGAGAAAATTAAAAGTTTTCTATAAAAAAGAATGGGAATCAGAAACCTTAAAGAATTGTCAATTAATAAACCTTAAATATAACTATCAGGTTATATGTTCATGATAAAATAATGATAATGGAAGAAAATAAAATAGCCGTCGGTTTAGATATTGGAACAACCAAAATCGTTGCGATGATAGGTCGTAAAAATGAATATGACAAATTAGAAATAATTGGTTCAGGAAATGCGAAAAGCATCGGTGTAAAACGAGGTGTAGTTACCAATATTACACAGACTATTCAGTCCATTCAACTTGCCATTGATGAAGCAGAGGCGGTGTCTGGCTACAAAATAACTGAAGTTTCTGTTGGTATTGCAGGGCAACATATCAGAAGCTTACATCACAGAGATTATATCACAAGAACAGATCCGGAGTCTGTAATTGATGATGATGATATTGAAAATCTTACTTCGCAAGTTCACAAACTAGGAATGATGCCCGGCGAAGAAATCATTCATATAATTCCACAAGATTATAAAGTCGATGCTGAACCCAACATTAAAGAGCCTGTAGGAATGTATGGTGGTCGCTTAGAGGCACACTTTCATGTAGTTGTCGGACAGATAGCGAGTATAAGGAATATTGGTCGCTGTATTACTAGTGCCGGTCTTGGCTTGTCAAATATTACGCTTGAACCATTAGCTTCAGCTGATGCCGTACTAAGTGATGAAGAAAAAGAAGCCGGTGTAGCACTAATTGATATAGGTGGTGGCACTTCTGACCTAGCCATTTTTAAAGATGGAATTATTCGTCATACAGCTGTTATACCTTTTGGTGGTAACGTTGTTACAGATGATATTAAAGAAGGTTGTTCCATTATAGAAAAACAAGCTGAATTACTAAAAATAAAATTTGGTTCTGCTTGGCCTGCAGAAAATAAAGATAGTGAAATCGTTTCTATTCCAGGTTTGCGAGGGCGCGATCCTAAAGAAATAACATTAAAAAACCTATCAAAGATAATACATGCACGTATTACAGAAATTATTGAACAAGTATTTCAAGAAATTAAAAAATATGGTCATGATACCAAACATGGAAAACTAATTGCCGGTATAGTCCTAACAGGTGGTGGTGCACAAATAAAACATCTAAAACAACTAGTAGAATATATTACGGGTATGGATACGCGTATTGGCTATCCAAATGAACATTTAGCTGGTGATTCTGACGAACAACTTTCCAGCCCTATATATGCAACTTCTGTCGGATTATTGATGAGTGGTTTAAATAAATTAGAACAAGGACAAAGAATACCAGAAAAAATATCAGAAGAAGAAAGTAAGCCTGGTGATACAACAGAAAAAGAAGCCTCAAAAAAATCAAAAAAACGAAGGGGAATATTTGAAAGATGGACAGATAAGTTAAAAGATTTTCTAGAGAATGCAGAGTAAACGCATTCAATTTAAATAGACTAACGAATAAGTGACAAAATAAAATTAGAAAAGATGAGCGATAAAAAAATGAATCAAATAGCTTTTGAAATGCCAAAAAACAAGTACAACGCCATAAAAGTAATAGGTGTTGGCGGCGGTGGTAGTAATGCTGTTGACTATATGTACCGACAAGACATTAAAGGTGTTGACTTTGTTATTTGCAATACAGATGCACAGGCTTTAGAAAACTCTCCAATACCAAATAAAATACAATTAGGAGCCAGTTTAACAGAAGGAATGGGTGCAGGTGCTAATCCTGATATTGGAGCCAAAGCAGCGGAAGAATCCTATAATGAACTTAAAGAACTATTAGGTGCAAATACTAAAATGGTTTTTATTACAGCCGGCATGGGAGGTGGCACAGGAACGGGTGCCGCTCCAATTATTGCAAAAATAGCCAAAGAGTTAGGGCTATTAACTGTGGGCATAGTCACTATGCCATTTGAATTTGAAGGAAAATCTCGTAATCAACAAGCTCAAAAAGGAATAGGAGCACTTCGGGAACACGTAGATTCTTTAATAGTCATTAACAATAATAAATTACGTGATGTATATGGTAATTTAGGTTATAAATCCGGTTTTGCAAAAGCTGATGAAGTTCTGTCAACAGCTGCTCGAGGAATTGTTGAAGTAATAACCCATCACTACAAACAAAACATCGATTTAAATGACGCAAAGACAGTCTTAGCAAATAGTGGAACAGCAATAATGGGATCTGCTGAAGCAATTGGTGAAGAACGTGCCCGAAAAGCAATCGAAGGAGCACTTGATTCTCCTTTGTTAAACGACAACAAAATTACAGGAGCCAAAAATGTCTTGTTGTTGATTGTATCAGGAGCTCACGAGGTTACTATTGATGAAATTGGAGAGATTAGCGATCACATAAGAGATGAAGCAGGAAATAATGTAAATATTATTTTAGGAGTTGGTGATGATGATAGCATCGGTGATGCAATATGTGTTACAATAGTTGCCACAGGATTTTCAACCGGACAACAAAACGAAATAACCGATACCGAAGTCAAAAAAATTATACATGTACTACCAGATGAAGATGAACATGAAATACAATTTGACCTGTTTAATAAAAAAGATAACGAATTAAAAAGCCCTCTAGGAGAAAAAGATGACGATGCATTCGAAAACAAGATCTTTCATACTTTAGAAGATGCGGAAACAAATGCGCTTACACCAACAACTGAACATATTAAAAATATTGATGTTAGCTATGATGAAATAACTATAGAGACTAAAAAAGAACTTTCTTTCGATATGGAAGAAGGGATAACTGTAGTAAAAGGACTACTCGATATTATTCCTACAACTGATGTTATTAAAAATATCGATGTTACTTATGATGAAATAGTTGCTGACATTGCAAATGACGATGAATATATTATCAACATTGAAGAAAAACAGGATATAGTTGAAGAAATACAAGATAAAAAAGAGGATAATTATCTAAAACAAATGAAACTCACTTTTGATTTTCCGATAAATGAAGAAATCGAACATAGTAAATCATCCAAAAACACAAAAGAAGAAAGTAGTACGGACGCAAATCACATAAAACCTGATTTTGGGGATGTAACAACGCACGATTTAGGAGATTTTGAAGAAGAAGCGACAAGCATACATGAAGAAACACCTTCAAATGAGGCTGATATGGAAGATGCTGATTTACAATTTGAGCTTAAAACTATTGTAAAAAAGGAAAACAAAACAAGCAAAGTTGAGAATAAAAATGACAGTATAACCGATGAAAAACTTTCCCCGCTTAATGCTTCGATTGCAGACTTTCAAAAAACAACAGAAGCTAGAAAAATGCATTTAAAAAAGTACAATTATACTTTTCATAAAGATCCGTCAAATATCGACGAAATAGAAAAAGAACCTGCCTATAAAAGACAAAAAATAGAACTAGATGATAATCCTTCATCGGCAGACAACTCACAATCAAGAACTACAATAGATTTTGATGAAAATGATAGTATTCAATTGCGATCAAACAATTCATTTTTACATGATAATGTAGATTGAATGCCTAAAATATTTATACGAGCTTAAATTACCTCGAAGAATAGCCATTACTTTAATTAGGAATGGCTATTTTTGCATTTACTAATTTGAATACCTATGCGTTTAAAACAAAAAGTAATGGAGCAGTTAAAAGCTGCCATGAGAAGTAAAGACAAGGTAGCTTTAGAGTCCTTACGTGCTATAAAATCTGAGTTATTATTATTAGAAACAAGTGGTGGAAATTCAGAAATCACGCAAGACCAAGAATTGAAAATTCTACAAAAATTGGTCAAACAACGTAAAGATAGCGCTTCAATGTATATCGAGCAAAGCAGAAATGATTTAGCAGAACCGGAATTGGCACAAGCTAAAATCATTACACAGTTTTTGCCGGAGCAAATGAGTGAAGAGGACATAAAAAAAGTAGTTGCTAAAATTATTGAGCAAACTGGAGCAAGTACAATGGCAGATATGGGAAAAGTAATGGGTATGGCAAGCAAAGAATTAGCAGGCAAAGCAGATGGAAAAACCATTTCCGGAATTGTTCGTTCATTTTTATTAAATACATAAATAGTGTAGTTTTGTAGCGATACGCAGTACGCGATACGCAGTACGCAGTACGCAGTACGCGATACGCGATATGACAAGTACACAACAAACGTAAAGCATAAAGCGTAAAGCGTGTCGCGTAAAACGTAAAGCAATTCGGCCGCGTAGTTCAACTGGATAGAATATCAGATTTCGGCTCTGAGGGTTAGGGGTTCGAATCCTCTCGCGGTCACAAATGAATTAAAAGAAACGCATAAAAAATTGAACGGAATAAAAAAGAAAGCAAGCTTTCTTTTTTATGTAGTGAAAGTTTTTGAATGCGGTAGCATTCGTTTCTTTTAATTCTCAACATGGAGCGCAATGAGGATCACGTAGTAATCCTTAAATCAAAGTGAACTTTCCAATTTTTTTTGAACTTTACTTTTGAAAATGCGGTAGCATTTAAAAAGTTTTAATTCTCAACATGGAGCGCAATGAGGATCACGTAGTAATCCTTAAATCAAAACTTACTTTCTTTTTTATGTAGTGAAAGTTTTTAAATGCGATAGTATATGTTTCTTTTAATTCTCAACATGGAATGCAATGGGGATCACGTAGTAATCCTTATAAAAATACAATAATGGGGCATAAATATTGTATATTAATTATCAATTTTACTTGATTTAATCAATTAATTCTGCTAGCTTTACAGCAAGTTATATACGTCAATATCGTATTAAACGAGACTGCGTATATAACAGTGTTACCCAACATAAAGAAAAATTATTTAAATAAATAGAGTAATCACAATTTAAAGGAGAAATAAAATGAAAAAATATGATGTAATAATCATTGGGGCAGGTCCTGCCGGTATCGTAACAGGAATAATTGCAAAAAAACAGTTTCCCGACAAATCAATATTAATGAT